>PMLN01000148.1 GCA_003158885.1 Anaerolineae bacterium | reverse complement strand
CTTTCCGATTTATGCACCAATGCCCTTCGTAACTCCAAAATAAAGTTGACGAGATCATGAACAATTTGTCGTTCATCACTTACGAGGTTATCTTGATATGGCGATCCTTCAATCCAATGATATATTGCCCAGGGGCATGGATACCAATTCGTAGGCTTTCCCAACGCCAATGGCTTTGGAATCTTAAGTGAAATATGTGGAGCAAGTTGGGGCAACCAAGTCCATTCATTATAAATGCCATCTGCCCATGTTTCCAATCGCGGCAGTCTTACGCAAAGTTCATCACCAAGACGATAAATTACGTTTACGGTGCCCATCGAGCGAACTACGGTTATCGAGTTTTCAGACATAAGCGGGAATTGCTCAACCAGCAATCGCTTAACGAGCGCAATATTTATGTCGATTTCACCCTCATGCATTTTGACTTTGGGCACTGTTCTTATGACCTTGTCTTTGATTATTCTCTCTTTTACTCAAATTGACTCCTGCTGAAAAGCAAATAGGTTATCGGTGTCATGCACCACGGTAAATTTGGATTTTTCGCAAAAGTATTAAGCGCCCAACGAATTAAGGATTGATGCGGCGGGAAAAGTGAAGGTCAAAAGAGCGGTCAAGAGTGCCGCCGCATCGGTCCGAGTTGAACTAAGCCGTACGCCTGAGAACTCAAACCGGGTACTTGGGGATTAAAGGGCAAGCACGAGCCAAATCAGCCAGCACCCACGAACATCCGCCAAGGATTAAGATAATTGTACATGCAAAAACAATGTTTGAGCAAACGAAACTGAAGTTGGAAATCGCTTTTGAGGTATATGAACAGTGTGGCCGCGGAGAAGAAAACCGTTGTCGAAGGAGATGGGTTGCAAACGAAATAAGATGGTCGGGAATGGACATACACCGATTATAATAGGCATTGGCAAGGTAAGATGGTAAAAGGTAAAAAGTAAGAGGTAAAACGCAAAACGTAATTTGTAAATGGTAAATAGTAAGTGGTAAAACGTAACGCGCAATGTGCAAAACGTAAAACGCAATTCGTAAATCGTAAATCTAAAATCGTAAATCGTAAATCCTATGTCCCTCGTCGAATGTATCCCCAACTTTTCCGAAGCCCGCCGACCTGAAGTCATTGATCAGATCGTGGCGGCCATCACTTCGGTCGAAGGCGCCCGCCTGCTCGACCGTTCCTCCGATCTCGATCACAACCGCAGCGTGCTGACCTACGCCGGTCCGCCCGAGGCGGTGGAAGAAGCCGCCTTCCGTGCTATTAAGAAAGCCTCTGAATTGATCGATCTCAATCACCATACCGGTCAGCATCCGCGCATCGGCGCCACGGATGTGGTGCCGTTTGTGCCGCTATCGGGCGTAAGCATGGAAGATTGTGTGGCCATGGCCAAGCGTCTGGGCGAGAGGGTCGGCAGTGAGCTTAATATCCCGGTCTATCTATATGAAGCGGCGGCCACGCGCCCCGAGCGAACGAATCTGGAAAACATCCGCCGGGGGCAGTATGAGGGGCTTAAGTCTGAAATTGAATCCAATCCGGAGCGCGCGCCCGATTATGGCCCGGCCAAGCTTGGCAGCGCCGGAGCAACCGTGATCGGTGCGCGTAATCCTTTGATCGCCTTTAACGTTTATTTGACCACCTCCGAGGTCGAGATCGCCAGGAAGATTGCGAAGGCCATGCGCCAGTCTTCGGGCGGGTTGCGCTACGTGAAGGCCCTGGGCTTGCTGGTGGAAGGCCGCGCCCAGGTTTCGATGAACCTGACGAACTTCCGTGAGACGCCGGTCGGGCGCGTGGTTGAAATGATCCGCCGCGAAGCGCAGCGCTATGGGGTGGCTGTTCATCACAGTGAATTGGTTGGCTTGATCCCGCAGGAAGCGGTGGTAGACGCCGCCGTTTGGTACACACAGCTCGATCAATTCAGCGCCGAGCAGATCCTGGAGACCCGGCTTTATCAGGCGGGCAATCTTGCCTCTGATTCTCAAGCGAAGCCCTCCGGCGTATCGTTCCTTGACGATCTGGCCGCCGCCACGGCCGCGCCCGGCGGAGGTTCTGCCGCGGCCTATGCGGGCGCGATGGGCGCCGCGCTGGTTGCCATGGTGGCAGGCCTGACCATGGGCAAGAAAAAATATGCAGCGGTGGAAGCGGAGATGCAGGCCATCCTTGTTCAAGCCGGTGAATTGCGGAGGAAATTGACCGATGGGGTGGATGACGATTCGGCGGCCTTCGAAGCGGTCATGGGCGCCTTCAAACTTCCAAAGGATACGGACGAACTGCAAAAGGCGCGCGCGGCTGCCATCCATGTTGCCACGCTCAATGCCGCCAAGGTTCCGCTCCACACGGTCAGGAACGCGGTCAGGGTGATGGGACTGGCGGCTCGCTGCGCAAAGGATGGGAACCTGAACGCCATCAGCGATGCCATGTCCGGCGCGGCGCTGGCGCGTGCCTCCCTGACCGCCGCCGGTTATAATGTCCGCATCAATTTGAACTCGCTCGAAGATAAATCGGCAGGCGAGCAGATGTTGAAGGAGTTGGTGGAGTTGGAGAAGCAGGCAGACGCCATGGAAAAGGAAATCCGCAAGACGATGGTAGAGCGGGGCGGTCTGGCGTCATAATGCGACGTGGGATTTTATTGATATCGTTCCTATTATTGATCGCGTGTAGTGCAGTGCAATCCTGGCTGGCCCCGTATTCACAGTTGACCAACCCCACTGCCACAGTTGATCCGTCCGACACACAAACCATGACGATGCCTTTATCCACTGCGACTCTTGAAGATCCGACGGCTACCGCAACGCCTGTTTGCGACCCGGCTGTGACCTTTTGCGTGCTAGATGGGCACTTCTTCTTTCAGCGCCCGATCTCAGCTCCCAATCGGGTTACAGCGGAAAATTCCTATCTTTTCGGCAGCACCGAGGAAGGCGCTTATGAGCCGCATCACGGGGTTGATCTGCCGAATGCCACCGGTATACCGGTTTCGGCTGTGGCGGATGGCACGGTGGTCGTTGCCGGCGACGATACCGTGCATCCTGTGGGGCCATGGACGAATTTTTATGGGAATGTGATCATCATTCTGCACAGCCTGCCGGGGATTCCAACGCCGATCTATTCGCTTTACGGTCATTTATCCAAAGTGGATGTCGTTCCCGGCCAGGTGGTCCAGGCCGGCGAATTGATCGGACTGGTTGGGTCCACCGGTTCGGCCATGGGCAGCCATCTGCATTTCGAGGTGCGCGCCGGTGAGAACACCTACGCTAACAGTACCAACCCGGCGCTGTGGTTAATTCCGCTGGAAGGGAAAGGCGTGATTGCTGGTCGTGTAGTGGATCAAAAGGGTAAAATGGTTCATTTGATGAATCTAAGGATTCAATTTTATCCTTCAGACCCCAGCCAGCCTAATTTCGCCCTGCAGGTTGAAACCTACGCACCCGAGCAAGATCATGTCAGCAGTGACGCCGATCTGCAGGAGAACTTTGCGGTAGGCGATTTGGCAGCCGGTAGATATCGGCTTGTTTTCGAAGATAATGGAGTTTACGACCGCTGGGTGGATGTACAGCCCGGCAAGCTCACCTACGTGGAATTTGTTGTCAGATAATCTCATTTCTGGAGGAAAAATCATGGGCCTTAAACCTGATCGTTGGATCCGCAAAATGGCTGTTGAACATAAGATGATCGAGCCGTTCATAGAAAACCAGGTGCGCGAGAACGTGATTTCCTACGGTGTCTCTTCGTATGGATATGATATCCGCGTGGCGGGCGAATTCAAGATCTTCACCAATGTCTTCGGCGCAACGGTTGACCCGAAACATTTCGACCCGAAGAGCATGGTGGATTTTGTCGGCGAAGTGTGCGTCATCCCGCCGAACTCGTTTGCCCTGGCGCGCACGATCGAGTATTTTCGGATCCCGCGCAAGGTGCTGACGGTTTGTCTCGGCAAGTCCACCTATGCGCGCTGCGGCATCATCGTCAANNGCCAAGATCTACGCCAACGAAGGCATCGCCCAGGTGCTCTTTTTCGAGGCGGATGAAGAATGTGAGACCTCCTACGCCGATAAAAAGGGCAAATACCAGAAGCAGCAATCCATTGTTTTGCCCAAATTGTAACCTGAGGTTTTCCCAAACCCGGAAATGAGACCGCGAATTTTCGAAAATTACCGCGAATGGACTTTAGATTAGCGAAACTTCGCGTAAATTCGCGGATAAAACCCGTGTTCGTTCGGACTTCGAGAAATAAATTGCAGTCATCAAAACCTTGACTTTGTAATATTAACTTCATATAATAACGGGTCGCTGGCTCGATAAACGAGACTGGCATAAATTTTTTTAAACTGCATCCGTCTTCAAGGTCAGGAGAGAAGCGAATGGCATCTATTTTGCCCAAAAAAAACTATGCGCGCATCCCGGTAAAACTCGAATTACCCAATCTCATTGAAATTCAACTCGATTCTTTTGAACGTCTCAAGGTCGAAGGCCTCAGCGACCTCTTTCATGAAGTGTCGCCCATCGAGTCGTATAACAAAGGGATGAAATTGTTTTTCCCCGGCCGAAGCCCGGAGGCCAAACAATGGGGGTTGAAGTATTGGTTCGGCGAACCGAAACATTCCATCGAGGAGTGTGTCGAACGCGATCTCACCTATTCCAGCCCGTTATACGTATCCGTGCTGCTGGCGGGCGTGGATATTCCCGAACCGATCAAGCAGGATATTTTCCTCGGTGATTTTCCCGAGATGACCGATAAGGGTACCTTCATTATTAATGGGACCGAGCGCGTGGTGGTCTCGCAATTGATCCGTTCCCCGGGCGTGTATTTCGAAGCGCCCAGCGACCGTTCGACGGGACGCCCCCTGGCGATGGCCAAGCTCATCCCGGACCGCGGCGCGTGGATGGAATTCGAGACCCGTAAGAGCGACTATATCATTTTGAAGTTCAACCGCAAGCGCACCGTGCCGATCACGGTTTTCCTGCGCGCCCTGGCGGCGGTCAACGACGGCACGAAGGATTCGCCCCTGAGGGTTGGAAGCGATGAAGAGATCCTTTCGATCTTCAATGATGTGGATAATAATCCCGACCGTCTTTTCATTGCCTCCTCTCTCAGGCAGGAGCCGGAGTGGGAAACGAGCGACAAGCAAAGCATCGCGGAAGCGGCTTTGATCGAGTTCTTCCGCAAAATGCGCCCCGGTGATCCGGCCACCTTGGAGAACGCCAGACAATTCCTCGAAGAGCAGTTGTTCGATCAGCGCCACTATGACCTGGAACGTGTGGGGCGTTACAAGCTCAATCAGAAGCTGGACCTCAACATCCCCGTTCCTCATCGCACGGTGACGAAGAACGATATCATCCGTCTTTTACGGCGCATGATCCAGATCAACAACGGCGTGGAACCGCCCGATGATATCGATCACCTGGGGAATCGCCGCGTCAAGACCGTGGGCGAGTTGATCCAGAATAAATTGCGGATCGGCCTGCGGCGCATGGAACGTGTCATCAAGGAACGCATGTCCATTCGCGACCAGGAACAGCTTTCGCCGGTCACGCTGGTCAACATTCGTCCGGTCGTGGCGGCGCTGCGCGAGTTCTTCGGCTCGAGCCAGTTGAGCCAGTTCATGGATCAGACCAACCCGCTGGCGGAACTGCGTCATAAGCGGACTCTTTCCGCTCTAGGCCCGGGTGGTTTGCGGCGTGAGCGCGCCGGCTTCGATGTGCGCGATGTCCATCATTCACATTATGGACGCATTTGCCCCATCGAAACGCCTGAAGGCCCGAACATCGGCCTGATCGGACGTTTGGCTTGCTTCGCCCGCGTGAACGAATATGGCTTCATTGAAACACCTTACCGCAAGGTTTATAAATCCATGCCGGCCGATGATGAACGCCTGGTGGGCAGGACGCTTCGGGAAGCGGTGGCCGATCCGAAGACCGAGGAAAAACTTGCCAAGGCCGGTGAAATCATCGATGCCCGTCTTGCCAGGCGTTTGGCGAAAATTGGGAATGAAGTGTCCATCGTCCCATATGTCTCCGAGCAGACGGATTATCTTTCGGCGGACGCGGAAGATAAATATGTGATTGCCCAGGCGAATGCCCAATTGACCGAGAACAGCGAGTTCGGGCGCGAGCGCATCTCATGCCGTCATCACGCCGGCTTCCTGTTCTCCACGCCTGAAACGATTGATTATATGGATGTCGCGCCGCATCAGGTGGTGGGCATCAGCGCGGCTTTGATCCCGTTCCTTGAACATGACGATGCGAACCGCGCCTTGATGGGCTCGAACATGCAGGCTCAGGCTGTACCTTTGATTCGCCCTGAGGTGCCGTTGGTTTCAACGGGCATGGAACGCGCGGCTGCCTTGGATTCGGGTCAGGTGGTGGTGGCCGACGAGAACGGCGAAGTGGTCTCCGTAACCGGCAGCAAGATCGTCGTCAAGGAAAGAAAAGGCGGACTGCATACCTACCAGCTCCGCAAATATCAACGCTCGAACCAGTCCACCTGCATTGACCAGCGTCCCTCGGTGGACAAGGGCCAGGTGGTCAAGCGCGGCGATATCATCGCCGATTCTTCCTCGACCGATAACGGCCAGTTGGCCCTCGGTCAAAACGTGGTGGTGGCTTTCCTTTCATGGGAAGGCGGCAACTTCGAAGATGCCATTTTGCTCTCCGAACGCCTGGTTCAGGAGGACCGTTTCACTTCGGTTCATATCGAGAAATATGAAGTCGAAGCGCGCGATACCAAACTGGGACCGGAGGAGATCACGCGTGATATTCCCAACGTCGGTGAAGAAGCCATCAAGGATTTGGATGAAACGGGGATCATCCGCATCGGCGCGGAAGTGGGGCCGAATGATATCCTGGTCGGCAAGATCACGCCGAA
>PMLN01000337.1 GCA_003158885.1 Anaerolineae bacterium | reverse complement strand
GCGCCTTGAAGATTGACGAAGCCAGCTTTGGACCCGATCATCCGAATGTCGCCAGAGACGTCAACAACCTCGGGAGTGTATTGCAAGACCTAGGCGATCTGGCGGGAGCAAAAACCTATCTCGAGCGCGCCTTGAAGATCAGAGAAAAATCATTCGGTAAGGAACATCCAGATGTTGCTTCTAGCCTTTGGTGGCTTGGCGTTGTAGCACAGAACCAGGGCAATAAAATTCTTGCCAAAGACTATTATGAACAAGCATTAACCATCTATCAGAAATTTTTGCCAAGTAATCACGCAACTATTAAAGAAGTAAAAGGGTTTTTGCAAGCGTTGGAAGAGAAAGAATGAAGGATGAGGTTGTATTAGTTTCACAAGACTAACAGGCCGGACAAGTCGCAGAGGTTCCAAGGGATGGTAACTTTTCCTTTCCCCCTGCCTTTCTCCCTTTTCCCCTTGCCCTTCTTCCCCTTTCCTGGATTTGCAGGGACAAATTCGTGATTTTCGTCAATTACCCATTTTGGGTATTTGTTCTATACTCAGGCTGTTTCATCCTCTTCTGGAGGAACCACCGCATTGTTCAATCTGTCGCTTCTTTTTCTGGGCTGACCACCACTTGGCATATCAAAGGAGATTGCACAACGAATGAGTAAACGGCAGCAACCCGTTCGAATTGATCCGACCAACCTGCCGCGCCGTCTGCGCGAGGGGCTTATGGAGGCAGATCAGCTCCTGGAGAAAAAGAATCCGGTCAAAGCCCAAAAAATACTCCAGGAACTTGCCAAAGACTTTCCGCACCGGGAGGAAGTGCTTGGATTGCTGACCAATGCCTGCATGGACACGAACGACCGCAGAGGATACCTGCAAGCCATCCGCGAACTGCACAGCCTGCGCCCGAACAAACCGGAATACACACTCGGCCTGGCCGAAGGATATCTAAGCAATGGATATTTCTTCCTGGCGCTGCAATGCTTCGAACGCTTCATGAACCGCTGGCCAAGTTTCCCAGATATGGATGAAATCCGCGCAAGAGTCAATATTGTCCGAGAGGGATCTAATACGTTCTTGAACGAACTTCAGCTCGAAGAAAGCGAAGCCATTGAATTTGCGAGAAAACACGATGAATTGAGAGTTTGCCTCGATACCGGTCAGTTTCAGCGGGGAAAATCGCTCGCAAGGGAGATGCTTCAAGTCAAGCCGGATTTTGCTCCGACGCGCAACAACCTGAGCCAAATCTACTGGCTGGAGGGCGAGAACAACAAGGCCATCGAAACCTGCCGCGCAGTGCTTGCCGCAGACCCCGACAATATCCACGCCTTATCGAACATCATCCGCCTGTACTATCTCTCCGGCCAAAAAGAGGAAACCCCGGAGTTCATCAAGCGGCTGAAGGAATCCAAGGTGGATGCCGCAGAACACTGGAAAAAAATCGCTGAGGTGTTGAGTTTCATCGGTGACGACCAAGGAATGCTGGAATTAAAGGCCATGGCACAGGAAGAGACCGAACCATATGAACTGGATGAATATTTCCATCATTATGCGGCAGTTTCCGAAGCGATGCTTGGGCGGGAAAAGGAGGCCCGCAAAGATTGGAACCAGGCTTTAAAACTCCAGCCGGGATTTTCACCGGCCCAGGAAAATCTCGACGACCTGGACCTTCCAAAACATGAACGAAACGGTCCCTGGGCGCACAGCCTGGGCGAGATGATTCCCGAGAAAATCGCGCGTGAACTCACCAGCGTTGTAGAACGGGCCGCCAAAAACAAAAATGAAGACAAGTTCCAGCCTGCCGTCAGGCGTTTCATTGATACACGCCCCGAAATCCTTCAACTCGCGTCATTGATCCTGGAGCGAGGCGAAAAGGGCGCGAAGGAATTTGTCATCACCGTGGCAGACATATCGGGCCACGAAAAGCTCCTGGCTGTGCTCAAAGAGTTTGCCTTCGGCCAGGCCGGCTCTGATGAGATGCGTATGCAAGCCGCCCAAATCCTATCAAAGCACAACGCTGCGCCGAGCGGCACCGTCAAATTATGGCTGGAAGGAGAGTGGAGAGAAATCATGCTGCTTGGGTTCGAAATTACTCCCGAACCCACATTCGAGATTCCCCTAAAACCCAGGGCATTACAACTGTACACGCAGGCCATCGAGGCACTGCGCGAGGAGAACTGGGCGCTGGCGGAAAAATGCCTGCGGGAAGCGCTTGTCCTCCAGCCTGAAGTTCCCAGCCTGCTTAATAACCTGGCACTGGCGCTAAGCATGCAGGGGAAAAAAGAGGAAGGAGACGCCCTCCTAAAACACATCAGCCAGGATTTCCCCGACTATTTTTTTGGCCAGATGAGCCTTGCCCGATTATCCATCCATGAGAAGGATTATGAAAAAGCTGACGCCATTCTTAGACATTGGATGGAAACCAAAAAGAAATTCCACTTTTCTGAATACAATATATTTTGCAAAACCTGGATCGATCTATTAATTGCAGAAGATAAACTGAAAGAGGCTTTCTCCTGGTTTGAGATGTTGGAGCAATCCGAGCCCGATGATCCAGACCTTGAATACTACAAGCAACATCTTGAATTGATCCAGAAAATTGAAAGCATTCGCGATATCCCATCCCGAAGGAAAAAACAAAAGAAAAAGGAGTAATCCATGACCGAACCACGCAAGAAAATCACACTGCCGTATCTGTTCGAGAAAGTCTCCAAGGGCGAGCCGATCACCTGGCTCACCTGTTACGATTACCCGACCGCCTACCTGCAGGAACAAGCGGGCATCGAAATGATCCTGGTCGGCGACAGCCTGGGCATGACCATGCTGGGCTACGATTCGACCCTGCCGGTCACCATGGACGACATGATCCGCCACACGCAAGCCGTGCGGCGCGGCGCGCCGACCGCCTTCCTGGTCGGTGACATGCCGTACATGACCTACCAACCCAGCGTCGAAACCGCCATCCGCAGCGCCGGGCGCTTCATGGCCGAGGCGGGCTGTGATGCCATCAAGCTGGAAGGCGGAGCGGCCATGGCCGACCGCATCAGAGGCATCGTCGACTCCGGCATCCCGGCCATCGGACACCTGGGGCTGACGCCGCAATCCGTCTCGGCTTTGGGCGGATTCCGCGTGCAGGGCAAGAGCGCCGAGCTGGCCAAGAAGATCGTGGACGACGCCAAGAAGCTCGAAAAAGCGGGCGCCTTCGCCATCCTGTTCGAAATGATCCCCGACCGCCTGTGCCAGCTGATCACCGAACGCGCAGAAAACTGCATCATCATGAGTCTCGGTTCCGGTCCGCACGCGCACGGGCAATTGCTGATCTATCACGATATGTTTGGACTCTACCCGAAGTTCAAGCCGAAGATGGCCAAGGTTTTTGGTAATGCAGGCGAGGTCATTCTCAACGGCCTGAAGGCCTATCACGATGAAGTCATCGGCAAACAATTCCCCCAGCCGGAGAATTGGTTCACGATGAAAGATGAAGAGTACGACGAATTGAAGAAGATGTTGGATTGAATAAGATACAAACCCTAAGGGTCTCAGAGACCCTTAGGGTTTTATTTATTATAAGGAGAAACCCATGAGCAATCTACAAAAACTTCTCAAGATCTCGCCCGATAAGGTCAAGGCGGTCAACTCCGTCTTCCTCGATCCCGATTCACAGGTGATGAAGAATTTCTTCGAGGTGGTGGCAAAGTACGGCACGCCGGAAGAGATCAACCGCAAGCACAAGGCCGCGCGCAAGATGGAGCATCTCTACAAGATCGTAGAGGAGCGAAACCCCGCAGCCATCCAGGATTTAAACTGGCTTCTCGAACAGCGCGATCGCGGCGCGTTCACCTCTGTTGCGGACTATCGCCATAAAGTGTTGGGCGCCGCGGCAGACACGATGAAGTTCAAGGACAAATATGCGGTTACGCTGGAAGTCTCCGCCTTGCAATACTTCCCCTGGATCCGCCCGATGGCCGAGAAGGCCCTCGCAGAAAAGACGCTGGTTCCCGGACGATTCATCGCGGTCAGGAAGATGAAGGAATCCGAGCTGGACGGCGACCTGCCGGCCATCGTCGCCGCGCTCGATATCATCGGCGCCTCCTTCGTCGAGACACTGGACACCAAAGGCACGGACGGCTCGAACCCGCACCTGGGCGGCCCCGCCACCATCACGGGTTATTTCGGCGGCGTGGGAGAACCCAACGAGCATGCCTTGATGTGGCTGGATGAATTCCTGTATTACTACACCAACTATGGCGTCCAGCATGTGCTCAACCTAAACGCCGGAACGATCCTGCTGGGCTTCCTGCTCTACCGCCTGGGCGTGAACATCCAGTTCAAGATCTCGGTGTTCTTCGGATCGGATAATCCCTACCATGCGCTGTGGATCATGACGATGGCCAAGATGTTCAGCCGCGAAGACGGCACCAGCCCGCTGATCGGATTCAACTGGTCGAACTCGATCAACAACCAGACCATGGAATTGACCGCCGAATTCCGCAAGGCGCTGGGCTTCGAGAAAGTGGTGCGCTTCGAGCACCATATCACCGAAACCTGGAAGAGCATCATCATCCAACCCTATGACCGCCGCGCGGAACTGATGCAGATCGCCGGCCATGTGGCCAACATCGCGGCCAAGCACGAGGGCGGCGACGTGGAGATCGAACAGACCCTGGCGCACCAGTCGGATATTCTCGACTACTTCCGCGATAAGAAGGAAGTCATCGAAAGCGGCGACTGGGATAACATGCAGCGCAACTTCATGGAAAAGGTGGCAGCCGCCAATCACACCGCCCGCGATCTGACAAAGGCCGGCCTGAGTTTCATCGCCGCGAAGAATTTGCATCGCTAGAAAAGCTTAAACACGAAGTCCACTAAGGACACAAGGGGAAAAAGATCCGTATACGAGTCAGGCACAGGGCGCAACAACATGGCCCTGTGCCTTTTGCATTCACGTGGGTTGATTCACTAACTCACCTTACGCAATAACATGCCCTTCTACTTATTCTCCTCCCCCAAATTCCGCCGAAGCGAAGCGAAGGTGTTCGGCATTTGGGGGAGGCTGGGACATAGGCGCTAACTTAAGGATGGGGGCATTGAAAACAAGCGAACCTCTTTGGTAAGATACAGTTTGTAACAACCAATCTCAAACCAAGGAGGTTCCTATCAAGTCTAACATGATAGTGGCGGTAGCGCAAAAGCAGCGGGA
>PMLN01000381.1 GCA_003158885.1 Anaerolineae bacterium | reverse complement strand
TTTAAAAATCCGTGTGATCCGTGTAATCCGTGTACAAAAGGTTTTTAATCACGGCTATTCCCAATGAGCCTTTTCTTTTTGGGGAAGCTCATCGGCATTCATAAAATATTTTCCCGTTGTCTTTGATAGATCCGAATATACCCCCCGGTATTCCTCAGGCAACAGGGCCGCCAGCCGGTACATCATTTCATCTACAATCTCCTGGCGGATTTCGCCGGAGATCCTTGCGCCGTTCGTGTTGATCCTGAACGGCTCGCCCACGCGGATATGGAAGTCGGTGCGTTTGAGTTTTTTCAAATTGGTCGTGAAGTTTTCACCGCCCCAATGAGCGACCGGCAGGAGGGGCACATTTGCCTGCAGGGCCAGCAGTACAACCCCGGGTTTGGCCGGGATGAGCTGGCCGGTTTTGTTGCGTGTCCCTTCGGGCGACAGGCCAAAGATATAGCCCTGTTTTAAAACAGCCAGTGCTTTTTTGAGCGCCGAGAGGTCCGCTTCGCCGCGGCGCAGCGGGATTCCTCCCCACAGGGTGAATATCCAGTTCAAGAACCAGTTATCCCAGCTTTCCACTTTGGCCCAGCCTGTAAGCGGGCGCGGAAAGATTTCCCCGTAAAGCATCGGGACTTCGATCGAGCCGGTGTGATTGGTATAAACGATCAAGGGCCCACGCGCGGGTATTTTGTTCATATCCGGCGCATCCACCCGGCACAGGCTGTGCAGGCCAAGTTTCATGGCATTGGTGACGAACCAGCGGAATATATTGGTCATGGGAAGACGATCAGGCGCAGATGATTTCCAATTATCCCGGCCGTAAGCCGTTCATCACGGAAACCATGAGCGTATCCTGCTCGAGACTTTGGCCGTCCACTTCGATGAAGTATCTCAAGATTCCACTCCAGTCATACTCAAGATGGCGGGAGTTTATCATAGATTGGGGGGAAAAGAGACAAATGGAAAACGACAAAGTGATACATCCTCATAAACAATAAACAGCCCCGCCAGAATCGATCTGACGGGGCTGTTTGGTTGATCGTCATGTCGAAGCGACGATCTTCCAGTTGTACTAATGATTCAACGGACTGGCTACACTGACTGCGTCGAACCAGACGGTGCCGCTGGCTTCGTTGTACGTGAACATAACGACGACTTTGTTATAGGCATTCGCCGCCGTGAAATTCAACGTATTCAATTGGAATCCATAGATGCCTGTGGCGCAATTGATGGTCTGAGTTGAGACCAGAGTCGCTCCGTTGTATAGTTTGACCTGCGCCTTGCACAGGCCGCCAACAGGAATGGCTTTGCCTTTGGCTTGGAATGAGAAATAGAACGTATCTCCGGCCAGGCCGCTTAAGGCAATGGTTTGGGTCAGGGTTTTGGTTACTCCAGGCGCGCCCATGATCTTGACCGAAGCCGTACCTTCCTGGTGGGTCGTAAGATCCTTGCCATCGGTCGGTTGGAAATTGCTTGCGGTCCAATTCTGTGGAATTTTCGATGCGCCGGCGTAGGTATTGAATCCACCATTCAGGACATGCTCGGGAAGGAAGGAGGCCTTAACGGAAATATTTGTGGTGACATTCGTATCCGTCCTGGGATTAGCGGTGGAACCATCACTCCAATCGACAAAGTGATAGCCGCTGACTGCCACAGCGGTGACCGCCGTTCCACTCGCGCCGTAGTTTACGGTCTGCTGCAATGTGCCGGTAAGCGAGCCATGAACACCGGCAATGTAGGTCAGGGTGTAGCTGCTGTTGACCGTCCACTGGGCATACAGCGTAGCGACGGCTGTGAACGGATAGGAAGCGCCATCGGCATAGGCAGTGCCGGTGCCGTTGGCTAGCGTGTTCCAGCCGCTGAAGGCGTAGCTGGCCTTGGTAAAGCTGTTGCTGGTGAGGGCCTTGGCGGTGCCGTAGGGCGAGGTCTCATCGCTCATCGAACCCGTGCCGCCGTTGGCATCGAAGTGCACGTTCACGTCCGGGGCGTTGGTTCCAAAGTCATCAACGTACACATAACCCCAATGGCCGCTCTGGTCACAACCCGAGGCGATGATATCCATCGTGATTTGATCACCCGGAGTGACTGCTGTGGCATCATAAGCAAGATTCTCCACCTGCCAATCCATGAAGTCAACCTCGCTGTAGGATCCCTTATCAACAAATTGCCAGTTCGGATTGTTGTCTCCAGCCCAAACGAACGAATCGAACAGCGTAGTGGTTTTGGTGTCATCCGTCAGCTTGATAGACATATAGGGCTGTTCTTCGGGAGGATGAGCCGGATTTTGCAAAACCGGAGCGTAAACGAAATAGACATGAATCTTGCTATCCGAAGGAGAAACATCTGCGCTGGATGTGGTGATTTGCTGCGTCATCTCGTTAGCGTTGTAATCAGCACCCTGATAGTTAACCACCGCGCTGTAGTGACCGTTATACGGGTAGGTCAGGACTCCGCCTGTATTTGCATCGGACTGGCTGCGTGGGGTAACACTCGCTCCGCCTACTATGTTCGTCAAGTCAGTGCCGCCCGGGGTCTTGGTGATACAGGAGTCTCCGGTTAAACAAGTCAAATCGTTTTCGTTGAGATAAGTGGATTTAACCCAGCTGGTAAAATCACCGCTTTCGAATCCACCGTTGTTGAAATTTGCCGAGGCCATATGCACCGGCAGGAAGCTGAACATAAATAATGCTATGATCAGTGTGGCAAAAACCTTGAGCATGGTACGCGACTTCATTTTGTTCTCCTTGGTATTTTGAGTTTATCGTTTAACTTTCTTCCGCGCGTATATCTGATAATTAATCTATGCAGGCTCCTCCTTTCTTCATAGGCTATCAAAGTTGTTCGTAGACTCTTTGCTGCCCGCCTGCTTGTCCCAATGCACCAGGGCATTGGTCAGTTCCTCCAACGTTTGAGTGGACTGTGACTGGCCCGAGAGCAGGGTCAGGGTGCTGGAAGGCGCGTCCATGCCCACCAGCGAGACGCCGGGCAGGGCGCACAAACGGGGCAGGGCGCGGACGGTTTCCGCGTCGCCCAAGTCGGTAAGGATGAGATCAATTCCAGTGAAGTCGGTCAATTCCAAACTTTCTCCTTGTAGAATCTCCAGGTTTGGATCATGAGCCAGGGCCGAAGCCAGCCCGATGATGAGAACCGATTTGCCATACAATAAAACCCGCTTAACCATTTCCTTATTGTATGGAAATTCACTAATAAGTCACTGGACTTTGGTCTAAAAAAAGTCCAAATGAAAAGGCCAATCCCATGGCCGACGGCGGGGACTGGCCCGATACGAAGATTTACCGAGGTTTATTTTTTCTGCATACGGTTGGCGTAGGCAATGGCCTGGGTGCGATTCGCGAGGTGGAGCCGCTGTATGATCTGTTTCATATGATATTTGACCGTCTTCTCCGAAATGTGCAGGGTCTGGCCGGTCTCCTTGTAGGTCATACCGCACGCGACCAAATCCAAAATCTGCCACTGACGCTCACCGAGGGCTTCATCAGTGAATCGGGCGGGCTGGCCGGGCTGGCTGTGCGAGAACTCGTTCATCAGATGCGTGGCCACGCTGGGCGTCAGTGGGGCCTCGCCGCGCGTCAGCCGCGCCAGCAGGGTGCAGAATTCGTTGGCATCCATGCCCTTGAGCAGGAAGCCCGAGGCGCCGTTCTTTATGGCCTCGAAGAGGTGGCTGTCCTCCTCGGACACGGTCAGCATCACGATCTTGATCTGCGGGAACTCAGCCTTGATGGCCCGCGTGGCTTCCAGCCCGTTACAGCGCGGCATCATAACATCCATCACGATCACATCGGGGTGGAGTTGGCGCGCCATCTCCTGCGCCTCCAGCCCATCGTACGCCATGCCGATCACGGTCAAGCCGCGCGCCATCAGCAGGTTGCGCAGGCCCTCGATGAAAATAAGAGAATCGTCCACTAGCAGGATGCGCAGGCTGAGCAGACCATCGAGACTCTCTCCCGGCTTGCCCGGCGGGGAGGCGAAGTACGGAATGTAGGCCGCGATCTTCGTCCCACCCCCCGGCTCGGAGCGAACCTCGAGGCGGCCGCCCGTTATCTCGGCCCGTTCCCGCATCATGCTCAGACCGAAATGATGGGTCCCGTCATGAAGCGTCTCTCCCAGATCGAAGCCGCGCCCGTTATCCGAGACAATCACCTGCATGGTGTGGTCATCGAAGCCAAACCAGACCTCGGCTCGCGTGGAGTTGGCGTGCTTGCGGACATTG
This sequence comes from Anaerolineae bacterium, assembly GCA_003158885.1. Lineage (GTDB taxonomy): Bacteria > Chloroflexota > Anaerolineae > Anaerolineales > Villigracilaceae > Fen-1038. The sequence goes on along the minus strand of PMLN01000381.1, from coordinate 2,759 downwards.
GTCAGCGCCTCCTGGATGATGTGCAGGATCTGTTCCTCCACCGCCGAACTGAGACTGGGATAATCACCGGCAGGAAAACTCAGGTCCACCTGAATACCTGTATCCTCCCTGAACTGCTGGGCATATTCTCCCAGTACTGCAAAGAGCGTCCCAGCGCCTGCGTGGGGCTGGTCACGCAGCCCCAAAATGAAGTTGCGGATGTCGCTGTGGGCTTCCTGGGCCAGTTGCGCCACACGCGCCAGGCTTTGATTGGCGGCTTCCGCTTTCCCTTCGGCGAGCAGGGCCTGCGCGGCTTGCGTCTGGACGTTGATGTAACCCATCACCTGTCCCAGCCCATCGTGGAGTTGGCGGCTGAGGCGTTCGCGTTCTTCAAGCGAAGCCAGCGCGCGCTGTTGTTCGATCATCTGCGCCTGTGCGGCTTGGTGGGATTCCATCTCCGCCAGCAAACGCCCGTTGGTGATGGCCAAGTCAGAGGTCCTCTCTTCGACGCGCTGTTCGAGATTCGTCACCAAATCTCGAATCTTGGAAGTCATCTCGTTGAAGGATCTGGTCAGGAAACCGATCTCATCGTTGAACCGGATTGGAATCTGCTGTTGATACTTGCCTTGCTGAAACCTTTCCACACCGGCCAGGAGTGTCCGCAAGGGTTGCGCCATCGTAGGATTGAGCATCAGAGGCAAGCCGAGCAGGAATAATAGGCTGCTGACCAAAATGGCAATTGCCAGCGGCGATAGGAAGGTGTGGATATACTGCCGGAAGGGGGTGAATTGGTTATCCAGCGCGCCTTGCGGGCCGGTGGTCAGCGGCAGGTGAGCAAAACTGTACGTCTGGTCAGTTGCCAGACCCGGTTTCGCACCGATCACCCATATGGATGCATCGAACCGGTCGTCTACCTGGTACTGCGGGCCGGTGGGAAGACCGTTGTATGTGAGGTCTATCCGGCCGTCGCTATAAAGCACAGTCTGGAAGGTATATTCCCGCTCCGGGTAGTAAGCGGCCCGGACATGGTTATAGGTGATGATGAGCCGGTCGGCTTGCTGGCGCAGGAAGATCCCTCCGTTGGGGTTTAATTCAGTGTCCAGGTCGAAGCCCAGCGCAAAGAAGATCGGGGCTTTGGAAAGACGGTATTCCAAACTCCAGTATTCCACCGGCTGGCCAAAGGTCAGCAGGCCATTGTTGGTGATAATAACTTGGGAATATTGCTTGCCATAGAATGGGAAATCGAACGTTGCCTCGTGATAACCGGAGGGAGCATTGGCCCAATTAGTTAGGTTCAGATTTTGCCCCATCTCAGATTCGAAATGGAACGGGATTTCGGCGATATCATATCCGCCAATGCTGTTGGGGGTAAAGCGGATGGAACGGTGATCGATCACGGTCGGTCGATACTGTTCCACATAGAAAGGCGTCACCAGCCAACCCACTACGCCAAAAACGGCCAGCATGGCGGTGAGAATGCCGCCGGAAAACCTGACCAGCAGGGAGGTCGCCTCGGGCTGGGAAACCAGGTAGTTGAGCGCAAATAGAAAAATGGCGATCGGAATCCCAACAGAGACGCTAATTTGGTAAAGCGGAGTCGAAATCTGACGGATGGAGAGTTCCGTGTTTAGAAGAGCCAGGGCAAGCGGGATGAGAAAGATCAGGGCAAACCGGCGGCTGGCGGGGTTACGCCAGTTTTGGACGGTGCCGCGCCCGAAGACGAAGATCGCCCAGGCAAATAGGGCAACAGGGACATAGTCCAGGTTTGGCGGACGGTAAACAACATGCGCATCGCGCAACAGGCTGAAACGCCAGACGGCAATGTACAATTCCAATATTGTGTAGGCAACGGTCACGATCAACGCCGCCCAACGCTCGATCTTTTGTTTTTCGGATGGTTTTGGGAAAAAGTAGGCAAACTGGATCAGGGCCGCCAGCAGGAGCGCTAGGATGGTGTTGAGGGCATAATCGGCCATCAACCGTTCGGTGGGCAGGAAAGACGCTTCCAGAAACAGGGTCAGCAAAAGAACGGTTACGGCGATGAAAAAAAACACCAGCCACCCATCGGTGGCCGAATGATCTTGACCTTTTTTAAGAAAGAACCGCCACCCCAAATAGGCTGTAATGACAAAGGCCAGAATGAACTGGTTCAGGTAACTGAGGGAGGCGGGGGTCAGGTAAATCATGGCATTATCCAACAATCGGTATCACCTCACGAAAGCGTGGCTGAGGTGCTTATTAAACCTTGCGAAAAATTTGGTTCACACTTCGACAGGCTCAGTGACCGCTGGCAATTCGTGTGATTACGCCATTGAGCGAACGCCAATAAACTCCAAGGCATATTGTACCCGAACGTGGACTGTCTGCTCAAAATGGTTGAAGACCTCATCCAAATTACTCCAAACGGGGTCGGCGTGATGAACACTGCTTTCATCGAACGATTTCTTGCAATGATGAAGACCCTAAGGGTTTCCGCGCCGCGCGGCGTATAGATGGCGCAGTGAGATAAAGCATATTGAAGAAGCCTATGTGCCGCATCGCATCGTTGGTCATCAGTAAGCCGTCAATCCATTGAATACCCCCCAAGTCCTATCTGCAAATTTGACCTCTTGCAAAAGTCCAATGGTAGAAAATCAACGCTCCTAAAATCAGGGATCTTTTTGCCTTTACTAAAGAAAAAATCAACCTTGGGATTCGTTCTATTCATTTATTGATCCTCCGCTTACCGCTTTCTTCACGAGCGCGCTGATCCTGGCCTCTTCGGCGGCAGTCAACTCCTT
>PMLN01000341.1:217-3130 GCA_003158885.1 Anaerolineae bacterium | reverse complement strand
GCCAGATTTTTTTTTCAGCCAAGACAACTGGGCGCTCAATCGCCCGATCTCGGCGTATAACTCATTGAGTTGTCTTTCATGTTCCGCTGCGCGTTCGTGCTCCTCTTGGCGGTCGTCTTCAAAGAGCTGTGCGAAATCTTCCAGCGCCTGCTTTTTCCATTTGTAAATCTGATTCGGATGGGTGCTGTTTTCGGCGGCAATTTGTGCGATGCTCTTTTCTTCCCGGATGACTTCCAGGACCATTTGAGCCTTTTGTTACGCAGAGAATCGTGTTCTTTTGGGCATGTCGGTTTTCTCCAGAAACTACACCTTATTTATGCCCGTTTTCGTGTCTAAATTCCCTTATCCACTATAAGGTAAAGCCGCGTGATTGCGACCGTCCCCGCAAAACTGAGCAGGATCAAGCGCACATAATGAGCGGCTCCCTCATGTTCAACTGCTTTCCGAATACGATGGCTTGCTCGTAACATAAGGCCTCCTCTTCAAAAAAACAAATCGTTCCACGGCATTCTCAAAGTCAGAAATGAGTCCACGAATTTACGCGAATTTTCGCTAATTCAAAATCAATTCGCGAAGATTGGCGGATAAAACCGATGTTCGTTTGGACTTTGAGAAAGCCATACAAAACTTCAAGGAATTATATACGCATTTTTTCTTAAACCGTATAATAAGGGTTTACAATTCTTGACAACAGAGGTTTATCCCATGTCCCGTCTCATTCCCGCCGCAGAACGTATCCTCAAAGCCAGAGAGTTTATTCAAAAAGCGCACGATTTCCCTGTTCCCGAGGAAGGCGGTCATAGTGACTTCTCTTATATCGCGCAGGTCAAGGATTTCTTGCGCCAGGCACGTGATATGGTCAAATTTATTTCCATGACCCCGAGCGCCACCGATGAGATGAAGGCTGATGTCAAAAAGATTGTTCAGGAAATTGAGCAGGCGAACGAGGAAATCCTGCATAAATAGAAACATGATTAACCCCGAACTTAAGTAAGGATCCGGGCATAAATGAGGCGGATGAGTGTGGGATTTTTTAGAATTACCGGAAATGAGCTGAATGAAAAGCCGACCAGTCAAAAGGTCGGCTTTTTTCGTGCAAATCCGTGAAATCTGTGGCTAAAAGCTTGAAAGATTAAATTCGGGGGTGGGTTCTGTTATTTGGGATTGAGATCTGTATGGATTTCTGCGGCCTCCTCGGTCAGGGGCCCAAAAATATTACACCATCTGCTCGATCAGTTTCTGCATTCGCTCGTAGTGTGAACCCTTCCAATAAATCTGTCCGCAATTCGGGCAGATATGGAACTCATCGAAATACTTCCTGGTTAACGGCTCCAGGCGTTCAAGGATAGCATCCTTCTCAACCGTTTCCAATGGATGGTTGCATCGCAGACAGCGATGGAACGGCTGGATCTTATCCTTCAGTTCAAAGCGCTGGACGACTTCCTCCGTTTGTTCGAGCGGATCGAGTGAACGCAGACAATAACCTTGCACGATGACTTTTTTCATCAACAATCGCCGGTCGCGGGTCAATAGGATGCGTTCACCCTGGCTTGCGATCTCCGCCAGCTTTGAATCTTCGTAATCGTTTTGATACCAACAATCAAAACCCAACATCCGTAAATGGGCGCTCAGTCTTCCAAGGTGGCAGTCGAGCAGGAAGCGCGGCTCGCCGGGACAGCCGTTTTCGATGGGTTGGATTTCGATGTGATCTCCATCCTGTGTGATTGTGCCGGGCGCTCCATTCAGGCCATTAACTTCTATCTTTCCAATTTCCGGGTGCGGCACTCCGAGCGACTCCGCCAGATGCTTGATGGTTTGCCGCCCTCGAAAGTCAAGCGTGATCTGTCCTCCTTTTTGATCGCGTTGCAGGAAGTCATTCAATCGGCCATGAAACAAAAAATATGCCGTGCTCATATCGGCATATTATATTCCTTGAAGCCTCATTTCTTTTAAAATTTCACCTTACGCAAAACGTCCCGAAGGTTGCCGTAATTCAAGCCGGTTTTTTGCCCAAACCTTTGGGACGGTGCGTAACATCAGTTAAAATTAAACAAACAGCCTCCCGCTATCCAACCACGGGAGGCTACCAATTACCAATTACCAATCACCAATTACCAATCACCAATTACATTACTATCTGTGGTCGCCGCTGTTGCCTGAACCGGAACGGCCTCTTCCGCCTCGATCTCCACCGCTGCGCCCCGAAGGACCGCTTCTGCGATCGCTGCCGCCGGGCCGCGGCCCGCTCTTGCGCGAGTCTTTCTCTCTCGCTTCGTCTGCCGTCCAGCCTTCCAGCACGGCCTGACGCGATAAGCGGATCTTGCCTTGTGGGTCAATGTCCGTCACCATCACGGTGATCTCATCACCCATGTTGACCACATCTTCCACCTTGTTCACCCGCTGGGTATCCAGTTGCGAGATGTGTACCATGCCATCCACGCCCGGCAGGATTTCCACGAACGCGCCGAAGTCCGCGATGCGCACCACCTTGCCGGTGTAGATGTTTCCAATCACCGCCGAATCTCCAAGCGCCTCGACCCGCTCCTGTGCTATTTTCGCGCCGGCGCCATCGGTGGATGCGATATAAACCGTGCCGTCCTCTTCGATATCGATCTTTGTACCGGTCTCTTCTTGTAACGCGCGGATATTCTTTCCGCCCGGCCCGATCAACGCACCGATCTTGTCGACCGGGATCTTCACGGTAATAATGCGCGGAGCAAACGGCTTGAGTTCAGCGCGCGGCTTGTCGAGTACTGCCAGCATTATTTCCATGATTGACATGCGCGCGATCTTGGCCTGCTCGAGCGCTTCCTTCATCATTTGCGTACTCAGGCCCGAAGTCTTGATGTCCATTTGCAGGGCGGTGATTCCTTCAGCGGTGCCGGCTACTTTGAAATCCATATCGCCGAGATG
>PMLN01000341.1:0-207 GCA_003158885.1 Anaerolineae bacterium | reverse complement strand
TGTTGAACCACAGACCGAACCCATCGAGGTTGAGCCGTTGGATGACAAAGCTTCAGACACAACCCGAATGGTATATGGAAAAGTTTTTTCCGCCGGGATGACTGGTTCGAGCGCCCGTTCAGCCAGCGCGCCATGCCCGACCTCGCGGCGGCCTTGGCCGCGCAGCGGCTTGACCTCGCCTGTGCTGAACGGCGGGAAGTTGTAATG
>PMLN01000049.1 GCA_003158885.1 Anaerolineae bacterium | reverse complement strand
CAGATCGATTCGATCTCGACACCCAATTCGCGCGCGGCCTCACGCACGGACTTGCCTTCATCCACTTGTCCGCGGCGGCCTGAGGGTTGCAAGATCACAGTATGTTTATTCGGCATGAAATTGACGATACTCTCTATTTTGATCGAAATCGTGAAGGGCTGCCATACTTATTTGTGCGAGGAATTGTAAGGGATGTCATTCAGGCGGTCAACATAAAATTTGGAACGATTCCTGCCTCTTTCATCCAAACGTTCTCTATAGTATAATCTTGGCGCTGGTTCGGTTGAGGGAATTTCCCTCAAGGAATGAAAATTCGAGGAGTGTGAAGCGCTTATTGATCGCAAGGTCAGCCTATCGTTTCGTTATCTACACGACCCTCAGCCGAGTCCGCCCATGGCCGAGGGTTTTTTCTTGGCCCATCTTAATCGGTAAAGGAGGTGAATCGAATATGGCATTGGTTGTTTTGCGCAGCGGCGAGTCGCAGGATTCGTTGTTGAAGCGTTTTCGCAAGAAGGTTGTCAAGAGCGGAGTATTGAGCACGGTGCGCCGCAAGCGCTGGTACATTTCCAAGAGCGAACAGCGCCGCATGGAAAAGAAAAAGGCTGCACGCCGTATTAAGCGGCGCACCTTTACCAAGGAAATCGAGTAAGTTCACCGGAGGCGTGTATGGCGAAAGAGGACGATAAAATTCGAGCAGAGGGAGTCGTGGTCGAGGCTTTGCCCGGGACGCAGTTCCGTGTACGGCTGGACAACGGCCATGAAGTACTGGCATATCTTTCCGGCAAGATGCGCAAGTATTACATCCGCATATTGCTGGGTGACCATGTGGCCGTGGAAATGTCGCCGTATGATTTGGCGCGCGGCCGCATCACATTCCGCCAGCGCAAGAATGCTCCAGCTCCGGTTGAGGAATAGCCATTCTCGCTTTGAAATCATAACAAAAAGTCCTTTGCATCAGCAAAGGACTTTTTTATGGGGATCAATTCGATTAAGGCAAATCTTTAAACGAACTTAATACTTTCATATAATTTGCCCGCTCAAAAGCAGAAGGCTCTGCAACAGATTTCTGGCTCATACTTCCCTGCATCTGTTTAATGGATGTATATTCGTGTGCCTCCATCCAGGTTTGCAATTCAGCAAGAATATTGGAAACAGAATCCACACCGCTGTGAAGTAACTTGGAAGCCATCATTGAAACTTTCGCGCCGGCCATCATGGCTTTGAGAACATCTGCAGCAGAGTGCACGCCGCTGGTCAATGCAAAGTCAACATTGGCATGACCATGCAACATGGCAATCCAGCGCAGAGGCAGTCTCAATTCAGAGGATGAACTAAGTTCGAGGGTGTGGGAAATATTCAATTCTTCAATATCAAAATCGGGTTGATAGAAGCGGTTGAAGAGCACCAAGCCATCCACGCCTGTGGCTGCAAGCCGTTTTACAAAATGGGGAAGCGAAGTGTAAAAGGGACTCAACTTCACTGCCAGTGGGATTTTGATCGAGGATTTTACATCTGCCACAAGTTCAACTTGCGCATCTTCGATTTCCTGCGCAGCAACGGCGGAGTCGGTGGGGATGTAGTAGAGGTTCAATTCGAGCGCGTCCGCTCCCGCATCCTGAATGAGGCGAGCGTAGCGCGTCCAGCCGCCTTTGGAGACACCATTCAGACTTCCGATAACAGGAATGCTGACAGACTTTTTCAACTTTTCCACATTCGCCACGTAGCGATCGGGCAGCAGGCTATAGGTGCCAATATCAGGAAGATAGGTGAGCGCCTCGGCAAACGACTCCGTGCCGCGCGTGAGATAGTGATCGAGTTCAAGACTTTCGTGGATGATCTGTTCCTCGAACAATGAATACATGACCANNGAAGCCACAAGCGGATTTTTTAGCTTCAAGCCAAGATAAGTTGTAGAGAGATCAATCATTTTTCCTCCGGATATATGATTAGAGAGCAGTGAACCTGCTCTCTAATCATAGCCTTCTAACTTTTTTGTTGTCCTTCACCGTTCCCATCGGCATCATAATGGATGGCGGCCATTTGCTGATACAGTGTCCAGCGTGATTTTGCATCCTGCTGGGCTTCGCGCATCAGTTCTTCCGCACGGGCCTCATCTATCTGCGTGAGCATCTTATAACGAGTCTCGTTGTATGCATATTGTGAGAGAGGAATAGTCGGCTCTTTGGATTCGATGACGAGCGGATTCTTGCCTGCATGCGCGAGACGCGGGTCATAACGATAGACCGGCCACGCTCCAGACTGGACAGCGAGCTTTTGCTGTTCCAGTCCGTGGATCATATCGTAACCGTGTTCGATGCAATGGCTGTAAGCGATGATCAACGATGGGCCTTCATAGGCTTCGGCATCCAGAAAAGCCTTGAGAGTCTGTTGATCGTTATAGCCCATAGCGACACGAGCAACGTAAACATAGCCATAAGCCATGGCGATCAAGCCAAGGTCCTTCTTGGGCAATCCCTTGCCGCTCATGGCGAATTTGGCGACCGCGGCGCGCGGCGTGGACTTTGAC
>PMLN01000404.1:4207-8352 GCA_003158885.1 Anaerolineae bacterium | reverse complement strand
GCTTCCAGATTCAACGTGACCGGCATACCATCCGCCGGCAGGTAGAGAGTCAATTCCACCGGCCCGGAAAGGAAGTCCGTCAAGGGAGAAGCGGTATTGAACAAGGCTGTCCGCATCTGGTCGAGGCTAGCCTGCCCGCTCAAGGTCAAGCCGGTTGCGCTAACGGCTGTCATCACGCCTTTGTTCTGCAAAGCCGAAATGGTGGAAAGATTATTTTGCTGAATAGAGGCCTTTTGCTCTGCCGTCAATTGAACCGTCATCGCCCAGTGAAAGCCGGCAACGGTGGCGTTCGAGCCTGCATTGGGCACATTAACTGCCGACGCTGAGACTGTCCCAGTCCTTCCGCCCAGCATGGACAATGCGAACAAGCCAAGCAAAAAAAGCGAGACCGTTAATAATTTATTAAATGAAATTCTCACGACGAACCTCCTCTTACGAACAAATGAAAACTCACGAGTTCTTTACAGGCTGCCTGGGTTCGCCATAAATGAAATGCTCGAATGCGAACCGCTCCAACGTACGAAACCTGCGAATGCTGAACGGAAAATGTTCGAAGCTTTATTTCTCCTGTGCGTTAGTCATGGATAGTCACCGTAACTTCAAAGACTTTCAGTGGAGGAACACCTTTTTCGAAAGTCCGGTGGTAAATGAGCCGCAACCTGCCCTCGCCCGAACTTAAAACCTTGAAGGTAAGGGTAAACTGACCCGCAGCGCCCATCAGCTTACTATCCGCTGCATACGTATAGGTTCCGATCTGTGCGAAGTGGTTCGCATCCAGGTTATCGGCTTCCCAAATAAACCCGGTCGTAGGGTTACCCGCAAGCTGAATCGCGAGCATATCGTTGACGGCCAATGCGACAGACCCGCCATTATTCTTTTCAGTCAGGTTCACGATTGCGCCTCCGGCCAGGGTTGGAGTTCCAAGAGGTAATTCATGGGTTGAGGTATTTTCCAGCGCGGTGATCGCAACCGGCTGCATGGGTGAACTGATCCTGCTGCCGCCCGCATCCCGCGCAGTGCAGGCAGACAGAATGATCAAGCCCCACAAAAACAGACCCGGCAGCGCCATCCTGTTCATGCTTTTCTCCTTGTGGATAGAGTCAGCGAAGGGTCTTGACCGATCGTATCTCTGGCTCTACGAAGGCTCTACGAATTCAATTTATTACGCGTATGGGTTCTACTTTTAATGACTCGCCCATGGGGCACAACTGAGGATTCACCGATTCTGATGAATGATCGTAGTGTTGTGCCCCTACATTTTATGGGTTACGGCACATAATACGTGATGATCAACCGCGGCCTGCTTGTAACACCGGTATAGTTGCCGCTGAAGAACTTCAGGTAGTCAGCCCGGAAATTATTATTGGTGGCCAGGTTGAAATAGAGGCGGAATTGGGTCAGGCCGCCATTGGCGATAGTTTTATTGATGTACCCCAGACCTGCGGAATTTATGTTGGCAGAATACCAGCCAGCCGCGGGGGCAGCGCCAAAAGAACCCGCCTGCGCCACCGTAGCCGCCGCATTAAAATCAGCCTTCTCCAAAGCGGAACTGCTTCCGAACCAGCCGCTGCGGATGTCCACCCATAAAGTTCCTAGAACATTGAATGGATTGGTCCCCGTTGGCAGACCGCTTTGCGCGATCTTGAGCACAGCGGACTCAATGACAGCGGTATCAGGCAAGCCGGAAGTANNTGGCGGAGCTTGCAGCGAGAACCCAACCATCATAAGCCCCGGCGGATTGGAAGGTTGTCGTGGTCGTCGGGGGTACGGCAACGAAGGACCGGACAGAGTCGGGGCTGCCATCGGAATACGTTGTACCAAGAGCGTTGACAGCGCGGACATGCCAATAATAAGGTGTGTTGGCTTGCAAGCCGCTCAATGAAACGCTGGTCGCCAGGTTATTGTTCGTCCAGTTCGTACAGGGATCGGCAGTCCCATAGCAGTATTCATAATAGGAGGCTTCCGTACTCGGACTCCATTGCAGAGTGAGACTGGTTGATTGAAGCGTGGCACCACTAACCGGGCTGATCTTGTTGAAATCGCCAGGAGCGTTTGCGGCAACTGTAAATAACCAGTCGGCGGAGGCATCGCCGTTGGAAAAGGTAGTACCAAAGCTATTGACCGCTCTCACATGCCAGTAATACGCAGCGCCGGCCTGCAGACCGCTTAATGGAACGCTGGTCGCCGTCCCGTTGTCGGTCCAGTTACTGCAGGGATTCACAGTGCCCACACAATACTGATAAGAAGAGGCGGCTGCGCTGGAAGCCCACTGCAACGTGAGACTCGTAGCCTGGCCCGCCGCTCCATTAGCCGGGGTGGTTTTACTGAAATCGGCCGGGGTAAGCTGCATCATCATCACCCAAGAGGTATCTTCCCCAATGCGTGAGTGGGTGTAGGTCGGGTCATATTTGATGTACATATATCCGCTCATGCCCCAATAGGGACCCCAGCTATTGCGCACGATCCAACTCTGCGTGGAATCGTTCCAGCCTTCCAAGACCACCATATGATCCGTTTGACCATAACCGCAATACTTCGACCAGGTGCCAGAAGGCGGGTTATAGACACCACTCTTATACTTATCCCAGCCGGCATCGGCGCAAACCGAGGTTGTGACCGGGCCATAGGTAATAATGGCTGTCTTGATCTGATTCACCGTCGGCGTACTCATTGTATTGCCGCCAGCCGGTACATATGACCAGCCTGAAAGCGTATATGCATGGGAATACGTATTACAGGTCGAATCATATGCCTTGTAAGGATCCGAAGATTCCAAAACCGCACCCACCTGGCTTTGATTCCGGCCAAGCAGATTGTAATGATAGGCGTGAGCCGTATCGCCGCCGACTTCACAATTCCAGCCCTGAACATTGCAGTCATTCAGGAATTGTTCCGATAAATCCTGCAAACCTCCGCCCGCTTTGGCAATGGCCGATTCCATGGAACCGACTGTGCCAAAAGCCCAACAACTGCCGCATTGTCCCTGGTCGCGAATCGCTGGAACAATTCCAGCAGTGCGCCCCGGAACAATTCCAGCAGTACGCCAGTCCCATGAACTCGGCAGCGTTACCGCCGGTAATGCCGCATAAGGATCAGAGGCGCTGGCAGCATCTGCAGCAGAAACATCCGCTTTGGGAGCCACCGGATTGGGGTTGCTGATTTCAATGGAAGAACTCACGGAAGGCAGCCAAATGCTCAACTTCGCATGGGTTGCCTCCGGCGGCCCAAACGGCCGGCGATAGATCAAACGAACGGCAGTATTGCCGCTGCCCAGCGGCCGAAGCTGGATCGTTTGAATGGACGGCACACCTATGCCCTTATACATCATTTTATAAGTGGAGTCGCCGTTCACCGTATATAACGAATCGGCGCCGCCCAGCACCTCCCAACGCGAACCTGTGGTCACACGCGCTTCCAGATTCAACGTGACCGGCATACCATCCGCCGGCATGTAGAGAGTCAATTCCACCGGCCCGGAAAGAAAGTCCGTCAAGGGAGAAGCGGTATTGAACAAGGCTGTCCGCATCTGGTCGAGGCTAGCCTGCCCGCTCAAGGTCAAGCCAGTATCATTGACGGCTGTCATGACACCCGCGGCCTGCAGGGCCTTCATGGTGGAAAGGTTATTTTGCTGAATGGAAGCTTGTTGCTCCGCAGTCAATTGAACTGTCATTGCCCAGTGAAAGCCGGAAGAGGTGTTAATGGAATTAACACTGCACAGACCTTTCGACAAGGCCGAGGCAGTATCTGTTTTTCCGCCGAGCATGGACGACGCCAGCAGACCCAACAAAAAAAGCGAAGTCACCAAGAATTTATTAAATGAACTCATCACGAGAAGCCTCCTTTAAAATAACCTGCCATAACCCTATGATTTTAAGGGAGATTTGTTATTTCTGTCTTTACAAGATCGCAAGCTTACAATGCCGTAAAGTACAAAAAACATTCAACATATGTTGAGAAAAGGTCATAAAGTTTGAAAGTTGGAAGGTTTGAAAGTCATAAGGTTTGAAAGTTGGAAGGTTTAAAGGTTTAAAGGTTTGAGTGCTCCCGGGCACAGAGGGAGTTATAGAGACACAGCGGAGGGTTTCGGAAGTTTGACGAGGGATCGTCCCGCTGTGCCCTTAAATATTACAGCGCAAGGTTGTTGT
>PMLN01000404.1:0-4177 GCA_003158885.1 Anaerolineae bacterium | reverse complement strand
TGTGGATAAACAAAACTACAATCCTTATTGCCGATAAAGTCTATTATTGATTGGTTTGTTTTTGTCTACACCTTCAACGAAAGCATGTCTAGGTAAGCGGCCTTATTTTGAGGCAAGGTGACATCTCACCTCCGATATATGGACTTTAGACACTCCGTTTCACACATCCAAAGTTATAAAATAGAAGCAGGAGCTTTAAGCAAAAATCCAAAGAATTTCCCAAAGCGAGGTGTCCGTATGAACGATCATCCAGATTCCCTTATCATGACCCAGCGCCAACTGCAGGCAGAATTGCTGCGCTGCGAATACTGCGAAGAAAAGCCGTGCAAGGAGGCCTGCCCCGTCAATTGTTCACCGTTCGACTTCATCATGGCCGCGCGCGTGGGCAACCCATCCGACATTCGGCGCTCGGCAGCGGAGATCCTGCAGGCCAACCCTCTGGGCGGCGTGTGCGGAATGGTCTGCCCGGATACATTTTGCATGGCAGCCTGCAGCCGCAAAAAATTCGATGGGGCGATCAATATCCCAAAGGTGCAAGCCACCCTGGTCGAAATGGCCAAGCAGGATGGCGGCATTCCGGAATTTTCAAAACCGGCATTGAACGGAAAGAAAGTCGCGGTGATCGGCGGCGGCCCGGCCGGACTGGGAGCCGCGGCGGCATTGGCACAAATGGGCTACGCGGTCGACATTTACGAGAGCCGCGCCCAACTGGGCGGAATGATGAACCTCATCCCGGATCACCGGCTTGACAAAACAGTGGTTCAATCCGATATACAGTTCCTCCTTGCGCTGGGCGCCATCCAGACGAAGACGGATACAAAAATTGACGATCCAAAACAATTATTGAAGCAAGGCTATGACGCAGTCTGCGTAACAATCGGCTTATGGAAACCCATCGAGTTGGGCATCGAGAACGAAAACCTGGCGGTCAAGATGGCCGACCTGCTTTCCAACCCGAACGCCTTCAAATTCAATCAGCGCGTAGCGGTGATCGGTGGCGGAGCCACGGCCATTGACTGCGCCATCACGGCGAAGAAGTGCGGGGCTGGGCATGTCGAGATGTTCATGCTCGAGAAACTCTCCGAGATGCCGCTGACCTCCAAAGAGCGCCAGGAATTAATTGACTTCGATATCGAGGTCAACGGACGCATGCGCGTGACGAGTATCAAGAAAGACGGAAAAGGCGTTTCCGGAATCGATACCTTGAAAGTCCAATTGCCCGAAGGCCAGTCCTTCAGCCCCGCCAACATGCGCGACCTGAAAGGCACCGAAGGCACGCGCGAAGACTTCGATGGAGTCGTCATTGCCATCGGGATGCGCTCGAGCCTGCCGCGCGATCCGATCGAGGGCGTATTCTATGCAGGCGATATGATGACGGGGCCGAAGACGGTCGTGCAAGCAACTGCATCCGGAAAGAACGCGGCGCTCGAAATAGATGCCTATATCAAACAGGCGACTAAGCCGATCATCGAAAAAGCCACCAAGTCGTATTACACACTGCCGGGCTACAAGCCAGTACCCGTTTCATTGGCCACAGATTTCTTTGGGAGGCCGATCCGCTCACCCTATTTACTCTCCGCTTCGCCCATGACCGATGGCTTGGAGCAGGTGCAAAAGGCTTACGAAGCCGGCTGGGCGGGTGTGATTATGAAGACCGCCTTCGACAATGTTCCGATCCATATCCCGGCTGAGTACATGTTCTCGTTCAGCCCCTCCACGTATGCCAATGCCGATAACGTATCGGGGCATCCGCTCGAGCGCGTCTGCCGCGAGATCAAACAACTGGTCAAGCGCTGGCCGGATCGGCTGACCATGGCTTCGACGGGCGGACCGGTGAGCGGTCACGATGAGAGCGATAAGGCCGGATGGCAATCCAACACCCGGAAACTGGAAGCCGCAGGCGCTATGGGCATCGAGTATTCGCTCTCCTGCCCGCAAGGCGGCGATGGAACCGAAGGCGATATCGTTTCGCAGAACGCGGCGCTGACCGCCAAGATCATTGATTGGATCATGGAAGTCGGCGATCCCGATATCCCCAAGCTTTTCAAATTAACCGCAGCGGTCACTTCCATTGTGCCGATCCTGCGCGCCATCAAACAAGTCTTCGCGAAGTATCCGGATAAAAAGGCTGGCGTGACACTGGCAAACACCTTCCCAACGATGGCATTCCGCAGCGGTTCGCCGGAGCGCGTCTGGGAGGAAGGCGTGATCGTGGGCATGAGCGGCGAAGGCGTAACCCCCATTTCCAACCTGACATTGACGCAGGCAGTTCCACAAGGCATCGCCATTTCAGGGAATGGCGGCCCGATGAATTACAAGGCCGCCATGGACTTCCTGGCCCTGGGCGTGAAGACAGTGCAGTTCTGCAGCATGCCGACCAAATATGGATACGGCATCATCCATGAGCTCGAGTCCGGCACAGCCTACCTGATGCAGGCACGCGGCATCCAATCCGTGCAGGAATTGATTGGCGTGGCCCAGCCGCACCCGGTCACGGATTTCATGGCGCTCTCACCAGTCAAGAAGCTTTCGGCGTTCAACCATGACCTGTGCGTTTCGTGCGGGAACTGCGCGCGCTGTCCGTACCTGGCGATCACGCTGGATGACAAGCGGCTGCCGTTCTCCGATCCGGCGCTGTGCATCGGCTGTTCGCTGTGCGCGCAAAAGTGCATGACGGGCGCGATCACGATGCGCGCACGCACGCCGCAGGAACTGGCCGCGCTGCGTGAGAATTGAGCGCTGACAGAACAAAATAGGCCTCTTGCAAAGCAAAGCTTAAACACGAAGTACACAAAGTACACGAAGTACACGAAGTACACGAAGTACACGAAGGGAAAACCCCTGAGTTTAGGAGAAATGCTCTGCTCCTATTGGACTTTGCAAGAGGTCAAATAATAAAGAAAGGAATTTGCTACCGTACAAAACCATTTTGGGACGCAGATGAACGCTGAAAACGCGGATTTTTAATTGGTTTTTCTGCGTGAATCCGCGCTCGTCCGCGTCCAATTTCCGAAATGTACGGTAGAGAAGAAAGGAATATACGATGACCACACGCTTTGAAAACGGGACCGTAGCAACACTTGGAAAAAACAATAAGGTTTTGATGAACAGTACGGTTGTGACGGACGGTGAGAAGGTGATCGCCGTCGGCGATGCGGCGCAGATGAAGCAGAAGTATCCTGCGGCAGTGGCGGTGGATTGCAACGGCAAAGTCATCATGCCGGGTTTCATCTGCACGCACCATCATTTCTATTCCAGCATGGCACGCGGCATGGCCATCCCCGGCGAACCGGCCGCCAACTTTGTGGAAATCCTGGAACGCTTGTGGTGGAAATTGGATATGGCACTCTCGGCGGAAGACATTACGCTCTCGGCGCAGATCCCGCTGATCGAGTGCATCCGCAACGGCACAACCACCGTGATTGACCACCATGCCTCGCCCGCCATGCGCGACGGCTCACTGGACTTGATCGAAAGCGCCGTGCGCCAAGCCGGGTTACGCGCCTCCTTGTGCTATGAGGTTTCAGACCGCAATGTGCCCGGCGGCGGGATCGAGGAAAACGAACGCTTCATCAAGAAGGTTGGAAAAGGCGACGGCCAGATCGCGGCCATGATGGGCTTGCACGCCTCCTTCACTTTGTCGGATGCAACCCTCGAGAAATGCGTGGGCATCGCCAAAGATGCCGGGGTTGGCTGTCATATCCATGTGGCTGAGGACGCCTCGGACCGCGATGATTCGGTCAAGAAATATGGAATGCCCACCGTCAAGCGCCTCGATAAGATGGGCGCCTCAGGCGAGAAATCGCTGTTCATACATTGTGTCCACATTGACGATTCTGAAATGGATATCATCGCCGCCACGCAGACCGCCGTGGTCCATAACCCCGAGTCCAACATGAACAATGCAGTCGGCGTAACACGCATTCTGGACATGTTGAAGAAGGGCATACTTGTCGGGCTTGGCACGGATGGCATGTCCTCCGATATGCTGGCCCAGATGCGCTGCGCTTACTTACTGCACCGGCTCGCCAATCGCGATCCGCGTGTGGCTTTCATGGAAGCGCCGCAGATGTTATTGCCAAATAACGCTGAGATTTGCGAGCGCCAGTTTGGCTTGAAGCTGGGCGAGATTGCAGTCGGCCTGCCCGCTGATCTTGCCATCCTGGATTACCAGCCG
>PMLN01000198.1 GCA_003158885.1 Anaerolineae bacterium | reverse complement strand
TCGGTGCGATGATCCTTGACCATTGGAATCCTCGAGGAAGAATTGTACTTTGTGGACTAATGACCACAGGCCAGCGCTTTGATGACGGGTGTCACTGCCTTCTCAAAAAGCATTTCTCCCTTGTCATTCCTGTGGATACGATCCACAAAATCCTGGTCTGGGACCAGATTCCCGAGATCCAGAAAATTAATTCGTTCTTTTGTACTCAGCTGTACTATATCCTTCCTGAATTGTATGTATGGTCCCATGTTGACAATAACACCAGGCCTGGGTTCATTGATTAGTAGAACCGGAATGTTTTTGGTCATTTCTTTGAAGGCTCGCAATATCGAGGATAATTGATCTCCATGGGCAGATCCACTTCCCTGCTCCAATGTGTAAGCTTCATCATTCAAGGCTGTATGAATAATAGCATCCGTACCTCCGGTTGCTGGGTCAAGGATCGAATAATAAAGGATTAAATAGGTTTCAAGGCGTACTCGATCGCTTTGATAAAAAGCTGTCTTTCCCGTGAGAGAAGAACTGGAACCAGCCTCCGAAAGTTGATAGGTGTTTACCATTTGTGCAAATCTGTCAGGATTAGCACGCAGAAACCCCTCGTTATTACCCGCAATCGTATATGTAATCGACCAGATTATCAAATCCGGCGAATACTTCATTGCTTCCTGGAGAATCATAAAATCCTTTGTCGCAGATACTCCGGGATAGCCTAAATTGTAGGCGCTAAGAACTTTTCCGCTACATTTATATCTGGCAAGCAGCGGATAGATTTTGCCAGTGTAAACCGTCGAATCACCGATAAAAATAATCCTATATTGATTTTCCGGCTTGCTCTCCCCGGAAATCACATGGGAATAAAAAAGGCTATTAATATCGAAAACATTTTGAAGAGCAAATCCATGTTTGGCTGAATCACTATGATAAACCACATAATACGGAAATTGACCGTGTTTTGGCATAAGCCGTCTGAAAAAGAAGTACGTGATATCAGGATATGAGATCAACAAAACATAAAAAACAATGAAGAATATTAAAACTTTCAATACAACCCGCAGGGGATGTATTTTCTTGTGCAGGTTTTCTGCAGGAGGGTTGAAATCCATGTTCAAGGGACTAGAACCCCTGGTAAATCCATGTCGGAGTTGTGTCGGCGGTGAAGATCACCAGCGCGATCAGGATCAGCGCCAGCATCAACGCTAAAAAGTTTTCCCGGGTGAAGACGGCATCACGAATTTTTTTCCACATACGATTCTCCTACGCATTTTGCCGAAGATAGGCTTCCATGAACGCATCCAGGTCGCCATCCAATACGGCCTGGGTGTTGCCCGTTTCATATTCGGTGCGATGNNTGCCTGATTTCCAGGAGACGCGCCCGCAGGACGCGCATTGCATTCTCACGATTTTGCAATTGGGAACGCTCATTTTGGCAGGTGACCACAATGCCGGTCGGGAGATGCGTCAATCGAATGGCGGTCGCGTTCTTCTGGACATTTTGCCCGCCCGCCCCCGAAGAGCGGAAGACATCGATCTTCAAATCGTTGGGGTTGATCTCGATATCGGCATCATCCAGCGCGACTTGCGGCAGGATTTCCACCAGGGCAAAGGAGGTGTGCCTGCGATGTGCGGCATCGAAGGGCGAAAGCCGCACCAGCCGGTGCACGCCCTTCTCAGAACGCAAATAGCCATACGCATATTTTCCATCCATGGCAATGGTCACACTTTTCAAACCGGCTTCTTCGCCGTCGGTACGATCCAGAATCTCGGTCTTGAACCCGCGCGCATCGGCCCAGCGCAGGTACATGCGTTCCAACATGGCGGCCCAATCCTGCGAATCGGTCCCGCCTGCCCCGGCATGGATGGCCAGCAGGGCATCGTCATCATCGTACGGACCGGAGAGCATTGCAGTAAAAGACCTTTTGTCCAAATCCGCTTCGAGCGCGGCGGTTTCTTTTTCCAGTTCAGCGCGCAAAGACTCGTCATCGAGGCTGGAAAGTTCAACCAAATCGTGCAGATGAGATTGAAAGGTACGCCACGATGCAACTTCAGCGCGCAAATTGGAGACCACCTTCATGGTTTTCTGCGCGGCGGAAGAGTCATTCCAAAAATCCGGCGCTTCCACTTGCTTTTCGAGTTCGATTATTTTTTTCTCTTTGCCGGCGCAGTCAAAGACGCTCCAAAAGCTGGGATGTTAATTCCTGCGCACGGGTCAAACGATCGAGCAATTCCTGCATGATTCCTCCGGGGTTATGAACCTAAAATTCCATCTATAAATGCGTCGGGGTCGAATGGCTCCAAATCCTCCATTTTTTCGCCCAGGCCCGCAAATAAAATCGGTAGATTTAATTCACGCTGAATGGCAAATGCCATGCCGCCGCGCGCCGAAGAATCGAGTTTGGTCAGGATGACGCCGGTGGCATGAACCGCCTCTTTGAAAGCGCGGGCCTGCTGCAGGGCATTCTGTCCGGTGGTTGCATCGAGCACCAGCCAGACGGCATGAGGCGCACCGCTCAAGGCTTTACCCGTTACGCGCTGGATTTTTTTCAACTCTTCCATTAAGTTGAAGCGGGTGTGCAAACGTCCGGCGGTATCAATCAGGATGATGTCCACGGCATGTGCAAGGCCCGATTGAATGGCATTGAACGCCACCGCGCCGGGGTCACTTTCGGGCGCGCCCGCCACGACTTCGATGTTCAACCGCCCGCCCCAAATTTGAAGCTGGTCCACCGCTGCGGCGCGAAAGGTATCGGCGGCGCCGAAGAGAACGGTCCGGCCTTCATCACAAAAACGTTTTCCAAGCTTCGCGATGACGGTTGTCTTGCCGGAACCATTCACACCCACAATCAAAATCACCGAAGGATGCGCGGACCACTTTATCACGGGAGGAGCGATCAGGCGCGAACGTAGATCGGCCCGCAGGATTTCACGAAGCTCATCGGCGCGCGTCAACCCGCGTGCGCGCACGATGCGCTGAAGGGAGGCGATGACATCGGAGGTCGTTTCGATTCCCAAGTCAGCCTGAACGAGCAGGGCTTCCAGTTCATCCCATGTTCCCTGATCAATTTCAGTTGCGCCGAGCAGGCTCGCGAGCCTTCCAAAGGCGGACTTGCTGGTCCTCGAAAGTCCCGCGCGCCACTTTGAAAATAAATCTGCCATGAGACAGGATTATAACATGCGGGTTTTGTGTTATACTCACGCCCGTTTAAGCAGAGAAGAAGGATATCGAAACCAACAAAAGATGATAAGGTATATAATAATAGCATGACCACAGAAGAACCCATCCACGTCACCGATTCGGCATTTGAACAAACCGTACTCAAATCATCCATTCCAGTCATCGTTGATTTCTGGGCGCCCTGGTGCGGGCCATGCAAAATGGTGGCCCCCATCCTCGAGAAGCTTGCCAGGGAATACGCAGGCAAGATCATCGTTGCCAAAGTCAACACGGACGACAACCCGGAATGGGCCGGTAAATACGGTATTCAAGGCATTCCAACGATGCTGTTCATTTCAAGCGGAAAGATCGTTCACCGCCAGGTAGGCGCATTGCCCGAAAGAATGCTGCGCGATGTCCTGACCCAGTTCATGGAGGTTGTCGGCCAGAACTAAGAGGAACATAAAAAAGCCTGACTTGCCTGTGAGCCTGCCGGCTCTTCCCAGCCTGATGAAAGTGAATTCGACTCCTTCACCGGCCACAGACATATTCCCAATTAACAATGTACTGGCAGGAACGCCTGCATTGAAGCCCCATCATCTTTAGCCTGCCATCACCGTAGAAACCTGCAGGTCAAAAATCGAGAAAGGAAGAAAATGAAAATGAAATCCATCAAAATGAAATATACTTTAATCATCGCCGTCGTGTTGACATTGATCCTATCCGCATGTGGAGCAAAGGCGGCTACGCCTACTCCCGATATAATGGCAACGGCCAACTCCGCGGCCAGCACCATGATCGCTCAAACTCAAGAGGCCATGCCCACAGATACGCCTGCGCCGACCGCTACCAATACGCCCGAACCCAGCCCGACCATTCCGCCATTGCCAACCTCGCCCATCCTTATTACACCGACCGTGCCCCCGCCAGTCGGCGGAAATTGCAGCGGTCCGATTGAAAGAAGCCCTGGCGATAAAGCGGCCACCCTTCTATGGAAGAACAAAACCAACCAACTCGTCGCCATACAACTTTACCTTGTCATGAACGCATTTGGTGACTGCGGCAACTGGTCCTCAACCCTCCCGGCGGGCCAATCGTTGATGGTGACGAGCCTGCCCTTGGGCAACTATTATGCCAGCGCCTGGAACCTAAGCGGTAAACCGGACTGGAAAAACCTGGGTTATCCGTTTGGCACCGGCTTCAACACGGACAAATTCACAATCATAGTTACTGTGCAGACCGTTTCAATCCAAGGTCCATAATCAAAAGAGCAAAACAATAAAGAGGCGAACCTGGCGTTCGCCTCTTTATTGTTAACACAAGTCTAAAAAGTCTGAGATGTCTAACAAGNNAAGTCGAACAAGTCTAAAAAGTCTTAAAAGTCTTAAAGGTCTTAAAAGTCTAACGAGTCTGGAAGTCAAAGAGGTAGAAAGGGGTAAATATCCTGCTCAGGGCGATGAGGAGGGCGGGATGGGTAGGAGCGCACCTTGGTGCGCCCCTACAGGCGTTTCATCCCTCAGGTTTCCTTCTGCATCTCACGCTTCGACTTCGCCCCTCACTTCGTTCGGGGCTCCGCTCAGCACAATGAGAGGAATTCTTTATTCACGGACACGCTCGATGTGCGCGCCGAGCGAAAGCAGCCTGCCCTGCACATTTTCACAGCCCCATTCAATCTGACCGATGTTCCTGATCTTCAATTTGCCATACGAAGCCAGCGGGGCAAAAACCAACGCCACACCTCCGGCAGTCTTGGAATATAATGAAGGATGGAACAACACAGCGAAGACACCTTTACCCTGGAATGTGCCCAAAAAATCATCCTTATTATTCATAAGGATACCACCGCAATTAATCCGCGGAATAGAGATAGGAAAAAAGAACCATGAAACTCACTCTGATTATTATCACAGTCCTGGCGTTCATGTTAAGCGCATGTGGAGCAAAGGCCACGCCTACTCCTGATGTAATGGCTACGGCCAATGCCTCGGCCAGCACCATGATCGCCGAAA
>PMLN01000112.1 GCA_003158885.1 Anaerolineae bacterium | reverse complement strand
CAGAAAACCGCAGTTTGTGCCCACGCTCAGTATAGAAACCCCTCTACCTTATTCTATTATGGGGAGTTGATAAGTTCAAGTGACGTTTGTCACCCTTGATTTTCTGCATCCCAACGGTAGACACAAAAGCAAACATAAACTTTGCCCAAACTAAACAGGTGAAATCATCCGATAAGCTAAAACTGAGCGTCACTTTGCAAGTGATGCTCAGTTTTTACCTCGCAAGTGACAAGAACACATCTTCGAGCGTCGGCTCGCCGGGGGTGATCTCGCGCACGTTCACGCTTTTGGCTGTCAGCGCGTTCTGCAAAACCTCCCTGCTCGTGCCGCGTTCGGTAATAGTGCGGATGTGATCGCCGGTCAAGCCGACCCGCAAAACGCCTTTAACCTCATGCAGCGCCGCCAGCCCATTTTGCAGTGGCTCGGCAAAGACTTCCCACACATCGCCTGGGACGACTGTTGATTTCAAATTCGAGGGGGTATCCATCGCCAGCAGTTTACCGTCGCGCATAATGCCCACGCGCTCACAATATTCAGCTTCGTCCATGTAATGCGTAGTGACCATGATGGTCACGCCGCCTTCGGCAAGTTGATAGATCAAATCCCAAAAGGCACGGCGGGCCGTTGGATCTACACCGGAGGTCGGTTCATCGAGGAACAATAATTTAGGTTGATGCACCAGGGCAATTGCCAGCGCGAGCCGCTGCCGCCAGCCTGCAGAGAGCGCACGCGCCAGCGTGGAATCGTGACCAATCAAGCCGACCAATTCCAGCGTCGCTTTGATGCGGCTCTTTTCGCGGATGCCGTACACGCCGCCGTAAAAAACCAAATTCTCCCAAACCGTCAGTTCATCATACAGCGCAAACTTTTGCGACATGTAACCGGCGCGGGAGCGTACTTCCTCGCTTTGTGTGAAAGCATCGTAGCCCAGCACGGTGGCCTTGCCATCCGAGGGCTTCAAAAGTCCCAGCAACATGCGGATGGTGGTGGTTTTGCCGGAGCCGTTGGGACCGAGATAACCAACCACTTCGCCGGCTTCGATCTCAAAGTTAATGTGATCTACTGCGACGAATTCGCCGAAGCGGCGCGTGAGATGATCAACAACGATGACGGCCTCACTCATAAATTACTCCGGTCACAAAAATTTGCTGTATTTTGAAGGAGATGGTGGCAGGTAAGAATTCTACTCATAGGATTGCTCGGATAAATAAATGAAGACATCTTCCAGTTGCGCAGGGATGCTCCGCAAATGGTTCACCTGGGCGCCCTGGCTTTGGATCTCTAAAGGCAAACGGTCAATCACAACCTGAGCCTTATCCTGTTTGACGCGCAAATGCAAGCGGTCGCCAAAGGCGCACACATCGTCCACATCTGCATCCTTCTGCGCAATGGCTCGAAGCCCTTTGATCGGCGTTCCGCTCAACTCGAGCACGCGATCCTTTAACATGGCGCGCAATTCGGAGGGCGTCCCTTCGGCAATGATCTTTCCATGGCGCATAAAACCCACGCGGTGACAACGCACGGCTTCATCCATGTAGGGGGTGGAGATGAGGACGGCGACGCCTTCTCCCTCACCCCCAATCGCCTCCGGCGTGCTTCGCGACCCGCTCCCAATATTGAGAGAAGGGTCAGGGGTAAGAGGAGCCGAAACCAATTTAATCAACAACTGCCAAAAATCCTGGCGGGTCACAGGATCAACGCCGGTGGTGGGTTCATCCAGCAGCAAGACACGCGGGCGCGTAACCAGCGCCGAGGCCAGGCCGAGTTTTTGCTTCATGCCGCCGGAAAGCTGTCCGGCGCGGCGATCCTTGAAATTGGCAAGGCCGACGAATTCCAGAATCTCCATGCAGCGCGGGTACCATTCATTCGATTTCATGCCGCGCACTTCGGCAAAGAAGCGGATATTTTCCAGGACGGTCAAATCTTCATAGAGCGAAAACCTTTGCGAAAGATAGCCAAGCTGGGAACGGGCCTGCTCGGTGCGCTTTTGAACATCGTACCCGGCAACGGAGATATCGCCTGAATCGGGCCGCAGCGCGCCGCACAACAAACGCACCGTTGTAGTCTTGCCGGCGCCATCCGAGCCGACCAGACCATAAATCTCGCCAGCTTTGATATGGATCGAAACACCGTCCACGGCGTGCGTCTCGCCAAAGTAGCGAACCAGATTTGTTGAGTCAATGAGAAAGTCGGCATCAGGCATTGCGTCAATTCCTTATACAATTAATCGAGCCGCTTGCGGAAGCGCATGGCCGCCAGCCCCATGATGACCACACCGAAGATCGCCAGTGCGATGACTTCATTCTGAATGGCCGAAAGCCCAACGCCTTTGATCAACAGGGCGCGGATGATGATCAGATAGTAACGAAGAGGGATGGCATATGCCACTGCCTGCAAAAACGGGGGCATGGCTTCCAAGGGAAAAAAGAATCCGGAGAGAAAGATGGAAGGCAGGAGAGTCAGCCAGACGGTGAGATACGCTTCCTGCTGTGTATTGGCAATGGTGGAGGCCAGCAGTCCAATGCCCAAACTCGAAAGCAACAACAAGCCGGAGGTGAGCAGGATCAGGCCTAGATCGCCGCGTATGGGAATGGCGAACCACCAGTGACCAATGATCAGCACCTCGAACGTATCGAGGAATGAAACAATCACATACGGGAGAATCTTGCCCACCACCAGTTCCCATGAACGGATGGGCGTAACGATCAATTGCTCGATGGTGCCGCGTTCGCGCTCGCGCACGATGGTCGTGGCGGTCAGGATGGAGGCGATGGCATACAGGATCATGCCAATCACGCCGGGGATCATGAAGTAGGCGCTGACAAGGTCGGGGTTATACCAAACCTGGGTGCGTACTTCGACTGGCGGCTTGGTCGTGACCGGCCTTCCGGTGAGTGCGGTTTGATCGGATATCACGCTGGTCGCGTACGCCTGACCGATCAACTGCGCGGCCGAAAGCGCCGTGGATCCGGCGGTGGCATCCGAGCCGTCGAGGATCATCGAAACTTGCGCGTCACCATGCGCGACATGCACTGCATAATCCGGCGGGATGATCAGCACGCCGCGCACCCTGCCCATTTCGATCAAACTCCGCTCCTCATCCTGTGATCCGACTTGATAGGCAATATTAAAATAATTTGCGGAACGGAACGCATCGAGCAAGGCGCGCGATTCCGGCGAGCGGCTTTGATCCCAGACTCCCAGCGGGACATTTTTGATATCGGTGGTGGCGGCATATCCCAGCAGGAACAATTGCATGATCGGAATCACAAGGATGATTGCCAGCGTGCGCGGGTCGCGCAGGATTTGAATGAATTCCTTGCGAATGATCGAGCCAAGGCGCAAAATCATGATGTCTCCTTTAAAACACCGTGCAGGTAAATATCCACAAAGGTATCGAAACTGTTCTTGGGCATCAATTTCGCCAGGGCGCTCCCCTGGATGAGCATTTCGGTGAGGTAATATGAAAAAAACATGGCAATGAAGGAGCGGATCAGAAGCACCGGGCCGATTTGTCGAAGGGACTTCCGGCGGGCGGCAAGTTGCTCGAAGACAGGCAGAACCTGGGGCAGGATCTCGCGCATGATCACGGAGATATGCCTGCCGTTGAACTCCACAACTTCGATGAACATAAGCTTCAGGAAGTCGGGACGCTGTCCCAATTCGTTCAGCGCCTCACGCGCTGCGTTTCGAAAAAACTCCTCTGGCGTTTTCCCTTTGGCATTCACAACCAACGGAAGAATTTGTTTATAGGGATGCCGGTCAAGGATGATGGCGCGGAATATCTCTTCCTTGCCGGCATAATGGTTATAGATTCCGCCCAACGCCAGCCCGGCCCGCTCGGCGATCTGGCGCATGGAAGTCGCGGTAAAGCCCTGTTCCATGAACAGCTCATAGGCCGCCTGTTCGATGGCCTGCCGGGCGCGTTCTTTTTTGGTCAGTGCAGTTGGATCGGTGTCCATAAAAATGAACGAACGTTCACTTTTATTCTAAACGCGGGAGAGGCGAATTGTCAAGTGATACAATTTTCAACATGGCGACCCCCATCGAAGCGTATGTTCAAAAACATTTGCGATTCAATTTCACCGTCAGTATGTTCGACGGAGGGTTCTTTGGGCTGGGTGCGGGTTTCTCCTCTTTTGCGGCGATCATCCCCCTTTTCATCAGCCACCTCACCAATTCCGCATTGCTCATCGGCCTGGTGCCGGCGATCCACAATGTCGGTTGGCAACTGCCTCAACTATTAACCGCCGGTTGGATATCGCGCGCCAAACGCTGCAAGCCGCTCACGCTGTGGATGACAATTCACGAGCGTGTCCCCTATCTCGGGCTGGCCCTCGTCGCGCTTTGTATGCCCTTCACGACCCCACGAACCACACTGATCATGGCTTTTCTCATGTTGATCTGGCAAGGCTTGGGCGCGGGACTTGCCGCCAATCCCTGGGTCAGCATGGTTACCAAAGTCATGCCGCAGGAACTGCATGGGACTTTCTTCGGAACGCAATCGGCGGCATACAACGGAATGGCCGGGCTTTCCGCAATCATGGCCGGCCTGATTTTGGATAAGCTGGCAATGCCGTATAACTACAGCCTGTGCTTTGCGCTGACGTTCGTCGCCATGGTTTTCTCCTATATCTTCCTTGCTGCCACGCGCGAACCGGACGGCTCGCCCAACGAAAGCGATCATCCGCACGCCTATCTCAATAAATCGCTGGAAATATTAAGGCGCGATATAAATTTCCAGATTTTTTTGGGCGTGCGCATGCTGAGCCAATTTGCTGGCATGGGATTTGCCTTTTATATCATCTACGCCGTGCGGCGATTTGGGATGAGCGATGCGGCGGCAGGAATCATGGTCGCGATCCTGTTGATCGGCCAGGTCCTCCTCGGTCCCTTGATGGGCCGCTGGGGTGACCGCTGGAGTCACCGAGGCATGATGAGTTTCGGCGCATTGGGAGCGGCCTTGAGCGCCCTGCTGGCCTGGCGCGCAACCTCCGCAAACTGGTTTTATGCCGTCTTCATCCTGGAAGCCATCGCCACTGTGGCAATCTGGACCATCCCGATTGCGTTGAGCGTCAGCTTTGCAAAAAACGAAGAGGAGCGGCCGCTTTATATAGGGTTATCCAATACTTTATGCGCACCGGCCACCATCCTGGCGCCTGTCATCGGCGGATTGCTGGCAGATGCGACCAGTTTCAGCATCACGTTCATCATCTCCGCCGTCTGCGGGTTGTTGATGACCGGCGCATTATGGTTCGTGATGAAAGATCCAGCACGGCGATAGATTCGCTGCGGAGAACCCAAGGAAAAGAAGAACTGGTTTCACCCTTTTAATGGGAAAAAGCCGGTCTTCATCCACAGATGATACAGATTTGGCAGACTTTCTTAATTTGGATAGTTGTTGATAGACAACATTGGTAAAATAACCTCATGCAAAAAATAGCCATACTCGGAATTGGACAGACACGCATCGGCGAACACTGGGATGAATCCCTGCGGGATATCGCCGGGAAGGCAGCCTTTGCCGCTTTGCAGGATGCGGGTGTGGAAAAAGTGGATGCCTTGTACGTGGGCAACATGCTCTCGCCACTGATCAATGGGCAGAATCAACTCGGCACGTTCCTGGCAGACTGGATCGGCTTATGGCACCAGGAAGCCGTCAAGGTGGAAGCCGCTTGCGGATCAGGTGGGGCGGCGTTCCGCGCGGCGCTGATGGCGGTTGCATCGGGAGAAGTCGAGTCAGCACTGGTGGTCGGCATCGAGAAGATGAGCGATAAAACCAGCCACGATATCACGGCTTCGTTAGCCACCGCTGCGGATGCAGATTATGAAGCCGACCAGGGCGTGTCATTCGTGGGCCTGAACGCGCTGGTGATGCAGCGCTATATGCACGAGTTCGGTTGGAAACACTCCGACTTCGCGCCGTTCTCCATCAATGCCCATGCCAACGCCATGCACAACCCATTCGCCCGCCTGCATGAAAAGATCACCGCGGAAAAATTTGAGGGATCGGCCATGGTCGCCACGCCAATCAACCTGCTCGACGCCTCCCCCACGGGCGATGGAGCGGCTGCGGCAGTGATCGTGCCTGCCGAAAAGGTCGCATCGTTGAAGGGGAAGCCGCGCATCCTGGTGGCCGCCTCCGCTTCCAATACGGATACGATTGCAATTCACTCGAGGAAAGATCCCCTGTTCCTCAGCGCCGCCTATAAATCTGCAAAACGGTGCTACGAAATAGCGGGAGTCGGGCCCAAGGATTTGGATGTTTTTGAAGTGCATGATGCGTTTACGATCATGGCCGCACTTTCGCTCGAGGCCTGCGGTTTTGCCGAACGCGGCAAGGGTGTTCAACTCGGACTCGATAACGAGATCACACCCAGGGGGCGCATACCGATTTGCACGCGCGGCGGCTTGAAAGCGCGCGGCCATCCCGTCGGGGCGACGGGAATGTATCAAATCGTGGAAGTGACCCAGCAATTACGCGGAGAATGCGGCGAAACCCAGGTGGATGGCGCCAGGATCGGCATGGCGCAAAACATCGGCGGTTCAGGCGCGAGCATTATCACGCATATCTTGAAGGTTGACTGAGTTTTTAGGGAGCGGCCAATTTCACAGGCCTGCCGGATGATTTAACCGCTGAGTGCGTGGGGAACCTCAGGGATTTTCTTTTATTCTTCCGGCCGCTCCAGGCATTGACAGAACGTTGATTCTTTTCCAATCTTATTTTATACTTTGACCGTACAAGGAAAGGATGCTATTATGACCGAACGAAGAAAATTGGACAGGCGGACTTTTTCTTATTACATGCGCTTGCTGAATGAAAACACCGGCGAACTTGTAGGTCATTTGGCCGACATCAGCATCGGCGGCTTCAAAATGGAATCGCTGAAACCCATCCAGCCAAACACGGACTTTAGTTTCCGAATCGATCTGAGCAGTGAAGTCGCCAATGCGCCCTTCATGGTGTTTGGCGCACGCAGTATATGGTGTCAGGTGGATCATATCGATAAGAGCCTGTACAATGTTGGTTTCCAAATAACCGATATAACCCCCGCGGACCTTGAGATCTTTTCCCGCATGTTCGAAAGGTATGGCTCCGAAGGCAACGACAAGAATAAGTTCGATTATCTGTGGAAATGAAGCCGGCGGGCCTCGTCTTGACCGACGAGGCCTTTTTCTTTTTCGTGTACAATTGAATTCATGCAAAAATTCCTGCGTTGGATACTGCGCGTACTGATCAACCTGATCGCTGATGTAAAAGTCTTCGGCCTAGAAAATATCCCCTCGTCGGGAGCGTTCGTCATCGCCACGAACCATATTGGCATGTTGGATGCCGCCATGCTGTATTATGCGCTGGATCGCCTGGATGTGTTCATTCCCGTTGCTGAAAAATGGGAACAGAACCCCTTTCTGAACTGGGTGGGGAAATATGCCAACTTCGTTTTCATTGACCGCTTCAACCCGGACCTCAAAGCGCTCCGCAAGATCATCGGGCTGATGGGACAAGGCAACATTCTCGTCATCGCGCCCGAGGGGACGCGCTCACGCGCCGGCGGGATGGCGGAGGGCAAACTGGGGGTTAGTTATCTCGCAGCCAAGCTCAACCGATCCATTGTGCCGGTCGGTCTGGCTGGCACCGAAGACAAAGTCATCCTGGATAACCTGAAGCATTTACGCCGCTCGCATATCGTTGCCCATGCCGGAGAACCTTTTTCGCTCCCGCCCCTGCCGCTGAAAAATCGTGACACGGCGCTCAAACAGTTCACAGATGAGATCATGTGTCACATTGCGGCGCTGCTCCCCCAAAAATATCGCGGTGTGTATGCCGACCATCCGAGGTTGAAGGAATTGCTGGCAGGACAGCCGACTTAAGGGACAACCACTGTTTCACAAGTGTGCGACATACCTTCCTCCTCTACAAAACGATTCCTTCTTTTCGTTTCAAAAACTGACCCTGACCGGCTTTACCTTTCCATTCTTCGCCATCCACGATCAAATGGCCGCGCAGGAAGACCTTTTCGGGCATACCGGTCACATCCCAGCCTTCGAACAAATTATAATCGGTGCGATGATGCGAATGTGCCACGCCATATTTCACGTGCTTCTCCGGATCCCAAATCACAAGATCGGCATCTGAGTCGGGCAGTAAGGCGCCTTTACGCGGGTATAAACCAAAAATCTTGGCCGGGTTCGTGCTGACATATTCCACAAATTGATTGGCGCTGATCTTGCCGGCGCGCACGCCGTATGTCCACAAGATCGGCAAACGGTCGCCGACAGCCGGCAGGCCATTCGGGATTTTCGTGAAATCGTGCCTGCCTAATTCCTTGCCGGGTATTTTCACTTCCCGGCCTTCATACATGATCGGCTTTGTGCCGTCAAAGAAGAACGGGCAATGATCCGTACCAATGGTTTGAAGAGTGCCTTCATGCAAACCTTCCCAGATGCGCACATTATCTTTTTCAGTGCGCATGGGCGGTGAGCAAATCCATTTGGCGCCATCGGGACGACGTAAATCATCCATGGTAAAGAACAAATATTGCGGGCACGTTTCCCCCATTACCTTAACTCCGCGTTCGCGGGCATACCGCAGCATATCCACCTCGCCGCCAACGTTCATGTGGACAATATAGACGGGCGCATCGGCCTGCGACGACATAGCGGCCATCCGCAAGGTGGCTTCCACTGCGCCCCAGGCCGGCCTGGTCAACGCATGCCATTCGGGTGAGGTGTGGCCCTGGGCCAAAGCCTGTGGGATCAGTGTGTCAATCACATCGCCGTTCTCACAATGAACCATGACCAACATGCCGTTATCTTTCGTGATTTGCAGCGTCTTGAAAATACTGCCATCATCGAGACGCAGCCGTCCGTTGTAGGCCGTGAAAACCTTCAGGGTGGTGATGCCCATATCGCGCAAAGTCGGAATCCCTTTGGCAATCCGGTCATTGAACTTCGTCAAGTTCATATGGAAGGAATAATCAATGGCGGCTTTCCCGGCTTTCTTGCGCCAAGCGTCCACCGATTCTTCGAAGGTGTCGAAATCGAAGGAAACAAAGTCCATCACCGTGGTGGTTCCACCGAAGGCCGCGGCTTTGTGACCGGTGTAGTGGTCATCGGAGGAAACGGTATCGGCCATGGGCAGATCGAAATGCGTGTGAGGGTCCACACCGCCGGGAAAAATCATCTTTCCCTGTGCATCAATGGTCTCGGCATTGGGACTTTGCAAATTCCTTCCAATCTGCAATATCGTTTCGCCTTCGATCAAAATATCGGCTTGATAAGTTTCGGATGCAGTGATGAGTGTTCCGTTCTTGATCAGGGTTTGCATAGTTCTCCTAGAGGTGCCAAAATAGGATCATACCGGCCAGCAAGGCCAGAAGGACCACAATGGTCAATCCCCAGCCCACCCGGAAAAAATCTCCAAAGCGGTAATTGCCCGGTCCCATGACAATCAAATTGACGGGATGAGCCATCGGCGTTAGAAAAGATGCAGAACAGCCAATGGCGCAGGCCACTGCAATCGCCTGCGGATTCGTGTTTAGATGAATCGCGGCCGCGATCGCGATCGGTCCAACCACGAAAGCCGCAGCCTGACTCGACATGAATTGGGTCAGCGCGGCGGACAGCAAAAATACAAGCGCAGCAAAAACCAATGGGCTGGCATTACCGATCAGGTGGACCACAGCGCGGCCGATCAATGCGGCCAGCCCTGTATTGATCATACCCAGGCTGGCGGCATACATGCCCGCAATAAAAAAGATGACCTCCCACTGGATTGAGCGATAGGCTTCCTGAATGGGCAGCAAACCCAGCAAGAGACCCAGCAGGGCCGCTGTCAAAACAGATAGATAGACCGGCAGCCCCAGCAAGGATAAGCCAATTGCGCCTGCAAACAGCAGGATGCTTGCCATCGCACGCCGCCGCGGCACCGGGCGTGTGGCTGGATCCGGCTCGAAAATGATGATATCCGGATTAATGCGCAAATCGCGCAGGCGGCGTTGGGGACCGACCAGCAAAAGAGAATCGCCAAGTTCCAGGGGAAGATCGCCCACATCGGTGCGATAACTGCGTTCCCCGCGCAGAATGGCAAGAACCGTGAATCCATATTTCCGCCGGAAGTTCATTTCCTTGATCGTCTTGCCGGCATAAACGGAATGAGGCGCAAGGATCAACTCGACCAGGGTCATGCCGAACGTTGTAATAGTCTGCTTTTCCGGTTGTACACTTATATCCAATTGGTTTAGGAGAGAAACACGTTCCTCCCGGCCAACCAGCAGCAGGAAATCCCCCGAACGCAGGATTTCTTCTGCTTGAGGAGTGAAATAAGCCTGGTAACCGCGGCGCAAGGCGACAATGGCAATCCCAAACTTTTCGCCGAAGGCGCATTTTTGGAGCGAACTTCCCGCCAGGGGCGATGACTCTTCCACGCGCGCCTCCCACAATCGTTCGCTCACATCATACAGGCCTTCCAATTCGGCGCTGGGACGACGAGCAAGTTCCTGTTCGAGCCCCGGCTGGCGGGCAGGCACAATTCGGCGGCCGAACAAGGTCAGGTAAATGATCCCGGCGACCGCGATCAACCCGCCGGTTGCAGCAAAGGAAAGAATGCCAAGTGGAGCCTGGGGAGGATTAGCAATGGTCAATAGGTTGCTCAGGACAATATTGGCCGTGGTGAAATAAGTTGCCATCCCACCCAGGGCCGCGCCAAATGCAATCGGGATCAGGAATTTGCTTGGCCGCAGGCTGGCCTTGCGCGCAGCCTGCATGGCGCTTGGGAGCAGCAAGGCCCCTACTGCAACATTGTTCATAAGCAGGGATAACGCCGCGGCTGAAAGCGAGAATAAAAAGATCAGACGATCCGTGGAACGCGCGCCCACAGCCATGAGCCGCTGACCCAGCCAGAGCATCACCCCATTATTTGTCAGGGTTTGGGTCAGGATAAAAAGCCCGATCAAAGTCATGACCACGGGTTGCCCAAAGCCGGAGATGGCAAGCAGGGATTGCTGAGGCGAACTCTTACTGCCCAGGACCCCCAATCCCCAAAACTGGGCCAGCCCCAAAGCAATGATCATGAACAAGGCCGCAACATCGATCCGCCAACGATTGAGTATTACCAAAGTCAAGGGAAAGACGATTAAGGCGACAACAAGCCACATTTCGAGAGTCATAACAAGAGCAGGTTCCTAAAGGATAAAAGTTCCCAAGGTTTCTGAGGTTCGTGAGGTTTCTGATGTGTGTTGTATTCTATGGATGCTTTAAGACGCGATAAGAGATAGCCGGTTTCACGAGCCTTCTCAACAAGTTCGCTATAAGCCGCGTCAGACAAATAGGCGAGATCATGAGCCACTTCAACATGACATTCTGTTTCTGCAAGCGAACCAATTGAGATATTCAAATGGCGCAAATAATTTGGGGCGGTTCCAAGTGCGTAACCCTCGGCAATATTGGCTTCCACTGAAACAGATGCGCGGCGGATTTGGCTCGTAAGTCCAAATATCTCGTGTCTGGGAAATTTCTCGCTGGCTTTATAAATCATCAGAGTCAATTCGTGAGCGCGTTTCCATACTAATAATTTATGAAAAGCCTTTTCTTCCTTATCCGCCATCACCAATCTCCATCATCAGAAACCTCTGACACATCAGAAACCTCTGGTACATCAGAAACATTATACCCACCTTGCCCTTCTTTTATCCCCAACAACGCGATCAACACCTCGGGTGGGATATCGGCTTCCGGCAGGTCGGTCTTGTAAAGCTGATCGCTCTGGGCACGCTCACGCAGCGAACGCCACAGCACCGCGCGCTCATCATCCTTCACGACCAGGTCGTTCAACGTTTTGGCTTTCAAAAGATATTCCCCCGTCGAATACAAAAAGGTCAGGCGTTTCCACTTATCGGCAAGAATGGGGTTGGAGAGCTTTTCCAGTCCGCCGAGCTGGATCTTGAAATACTCTTCGTTTGCGCGGGGATTATCCGATTCATCCTTCAATAGTTCACGGCGCGTCGTCAATTCATGGCCGCGCAGTGGGGCAATGAACTCGATCCGTCCGCCCAAGTCGCCGAAGCTGGATGGCTGGTAAAACGCCAGATAGTCCACGGCGACCACTTTTGGCGCACTGCGCAGGGGAATGCGATACCACCCCAAAAGCCGCGCAATTTCCATATCGCGCGGCGTTGGCATGACACAAATGAGAATTAACGATGATTCGTTCAGCACTCTATTCTTGCTTTGTTCCGCACTCCGCGCAGAACTTTGCGCCGGGCGCCAGCTTCGCGCCGCAATTGCTGCAGAACTTTCCGGTATCGGCAAATTTGTAGCCGCAGGATGGGCAGAACTTGACGTTCGCTGCCAGCGGTGTGTGACAGTTGGGACATGAGGCTTCGACTTTGGCATTACCGACACTGCCGATCATTTTGGCATCTTCCGCATCCACGCCGATATCCTGCTGGATTTTATTGAGGGCCTGTGCCGATTGCTGGGCTGAAATCTCAACGGCCAGATCGGGCGCGCAGTTTTTGCACAGGCCGCGCGCCTGATTCCAACAATTCTTTTTGCAAACCCAACTGGAGCACTTGGGGCATTGCAGGAAATTCGGCTTGATCTGCTCGATAGCCTCGAACATGGCCTTATCGCGCGCTTGCTGCCAGGTTGCAGAACGAGCGCGCTCGCTCAGGTTTGCGGCCTGTCCAAACACACCTCCAAATAAACTGGAAGCGGCATCGAGGGCGCCGGAAACGGTTCCCATGGTCCAAGCCTGGAAGGCGGTCTTATAACCGTTGCCGCAGCGGTCACAATGAAACTCAAACTGGAACCCGTGGTCTGTGGAATGATCGGTATAGTTACGTGTAAACTCAATGGCATCCATGGACTGGCTCCTCCACGAGCGAAATAAAATCCTTCATATCTTGGCTCCGCAGTCACGTTTTACACGCGGCCTACCGGCAGATTCTAGCACTTAATCAGAAGCATTGAAATATAAGATGGACGAGGATGTACATCCTCGTCCAGGTCGCGCGGGTCTGTCTAAACCAACCCAACTTCCTTGTTGAATTCAACGATCAACTCATCAATTTGATCGGCCTGCTTCTGTACGTCCGTCCAATAATTGGGCTGGTACCATTGTTTCTGGATTTCATCNNGTCTTGCCCTGCTGTTCGACCCACGTATAATATTTCAGGTTGTGAACACGGCGGCGGTCCGTATAGCGAAGCTCGAGCATGTGATCGGTGGATTGACCATGCAGGTAACGGGCAAAATCGGCGGCGGCATTGACTTCGGTATATTCGCCGTATTCCATGTGCATCTCATGCAGGCGCGAGCGATAAAGCTCCATCGAGTCGGTCAGCACGGTCAGCATGATGTCGTTCTCACCCATTTCATAATATTTGGCGGCTTTGATGGCGCTCAACACGTTCGAGATGCCGGAGAAACCCATCAAGTCGAGTTTGGAAACAACGGCTTCCGGCACACCCTGCTTGACCAGATAATCCCGCCCACTCTCCTCGTTGAACAAACGCGAGAGATTCACAACTGCATTATCATCAATGGCTACAACCATATCTGTGTTTTTGGTATTGTGGATCCACGGCACATGCTTGTCGCCGATGCCTTCAATGCGGTGCGCGCCAAAACCGTTTTCCAAAAGCGTCGGACATTGCAAAGCCTCGCTGGCCACGATCTTGCTATCGGGGAAAAGCTGTTTCATATAATCACCGCTGGCGATCGTCCCCGCCGAACCGGTGGCGGAAGCCAAGCCGCGATAATGATCGTTTTTGCCCATCGCCTTTATCAATACCTCTTCCATGGCATGGCCGGTCACTTCATAATGCCAGAGATAATTGCCGAACTCTTCGAACTGATTAAAGATCATCAAATCCTGGCCGGAGGCGCGCAGTTCCTTGCACTTATCGAATATTTCCTTGACATTTGACTCGGAGCCGGGCGTCTTGATGGTTTCGCCTGCAATTTTCGACAGCCACTCGAATCTTTCCTTTGACATGCCT
>PMLN01000129.1 GCA_003158885.1 Anaerolineae bacterium | reverse complement strand
ACACCATTAGCAGGGTATTTTGCCAGGCGATAAAAATTCCTCAAGCGTGATAATAGATCTTCTGTAACTGCTCAGTCAAAAGAGAAAAAGGGGTTGCGGAAAAGAGAAAGGTTGGGAAAATAGGAGGGATGAGCGCAATCCAACTGCCGAGTGAAAAAGAAATTCGAGAGGCCTATCAACAAGGTGAGGAGGCAGTGATTACGCTGTAGCAAGCGACCATCACAGTTTTGGTAGAACGCATCCAACAACTGGAAGACCAGGTATCAAAAAACAGCAGGAATAGTGGAAAGCCGCCGTCCAGCGATGGATACGACCAACCGGGATTACGCACGAGAAGTTTGCGGAAGCATTCGGGGCGAAAAAGCGGTGGGCAACCTGGACATTGTGGGGAGACGTTGAAAATAGTGGAAAAGCCGGATGAAGTCAAAGTACATCGGGTTCAGAAGTGTCTGCATTGTGGGCAAACGTTGAAAGGGCAAAAAGCCATCCGATACGAAAAACGGCAGGTATTCGATTTGCCGAAAGTTGAAATTCGAGTCACAGAACATCGTGCAGAGATTAAGGGATGTCCGTGTTGCGGAAAAGAAACCCGTGCAGCCTTTCCGAGTGAAGTGAGCCGGGCAGTGCAGTATGGGACCGAGATGAAGGCGCAGATGATCTATCTGAACACGGAGCAACATATGCCGCTGGAAAGAACCTGCGACCTGTTGGAAGAGTTCTACAACCATCGTCCATCCGAAGGAACGGCGGTAGCGGCTTGTGCAGAAGCGGCGCAAAAGGTGGAAACTTCCAATCAAGCCGTCAAGGAACATCTGGTGGAACATGAAAAGATCGGGCATTTCGACGAGACGGGCCTGATGATCAATGGTATTCTGAATTGGTTGCACACCGCCAGCACGTCGCGCTTGACTTGTTATGCCGTGCACGCCAAACGGGGCAGCATTGCCATGAATGAAATCAACATCCTGCCCCGTTTCAAAGGATGGGCGGTGCATGACGATCTGGCTTCCTACTTCCAGTACAACCTGGAACACGCTTTGTGTAATGCCCATCACCTGCGCACCTTGCTCTTCCTGCTGGAACGCTATCCCCAAAAGTGGGTGCAGGAATTGAATGACCTGTTATTGGCAATCAAATCAAAAGTGGAAACCGCCAAAAAGAAAACGCAAACCGCCTTGAGCGTGAGACAAAGCCACAACTTCAGCAAAACCTACGACGGGTTGATCGCACAAGGCTTACGAGCCAATCCACCACCCAATGAAAAGCAGCGCAAGCCGGGACAACGCGGACGATTAAAACAAAGCCCGGCTCGCAATTTCCTTTTGAGATTACGGGAACACAAACAGGCCGTACTTGCCTTTATGTATGATTTTGATGTGCCGTTTGACAATAATCAGGCTGAACGAGATTTGCGCATGATGAAAGTTAAGCAAAAAGTCTCTGGCGGTTTTCGATCCACTTCAGGCGCACAGAACTTCTGTCAGATTCGCAGTTACCTTTCCACTGCCCGAAAAAATGGCGTAATGGCTCTTACGGCTTTGCGTCTCGCTTTATCCAACACCCCCTTCTTACCCGATTTTGTCGCACCCCTCGCCTGAGCAGTTATCCTTTTTCACAACAAGCGTCACCCTAGGAAAATGGGCACGCCTGAGATCAATCAATTCCTCGCTCATCTTGCCACCGAGAAAAAGATATCCGCTTCCGCTCAAAATCAAGCATTAAGAGAAGGTTGAAGGTCAGGATAAATTATCGATAATGCGCTGGGCAGCCTGCCGTCCCGAGACCATGGCCGTTGGCATACCGGTTCCGGGGCGCGTGCTGGCGCCCGTGAAATACAGGTTGCGATAACGCCGATGTTGAAGGTCGGGCCGGAAATAGCCCAACTGCATCAGGTTATGACACAGGCCATGCGTGGAACCTTTCATCAGGTTGTAACGTTTGCGCCATGAGGGGGGCGTGAAATTGATCTCAAACTTGATGTGCGATTCAAGGTCGCTAATCCCCAAGGCCGATAAACGACGAAAAACATGTTTGCGCGCCTGGTCGCGAAGGGCGCCCCAATCCTGCTCCCCATCCCCGCTCATGTGACCCACGGGAACAATTGCAATCAGTGTGTCCTGTTCATGGGGAGCCATGGATGGATCAAGACGGGCCGGGGCGTGGATGTAAAGACTGGGAATGGCGGGCAGACCCAAATAACGAATGATGCTGGTAAAGTTCTCGCGATAGTCGGAGGCGAGGAAAAGAGTGTGAGGGCCAAGAGTCTCAAAAGTTTTATCCAAACCCCAAAAGAAACTGACCACCGAACAAGAATAGCGTTTATGGGCGAGAGTTTCTGCCTGTCCATCCTGCGGGAGCAAATGTTGATACACGTAGGGTAGATCGGCATTGGCAAGCACTGCATCTGCCTCCATGAGCTGGCCGTTGACCAGCACGCCGCGAGCAGACCCGCCGTCAACATCAATTCGATCCACCGCCGTATCAAAGACAAATTCCACACCCGCGTCGCGAGCAAGTTTCGCAAGCACCTCCACAATGCTGTACATGCCGCCTTTGGGATACCAAACGCCATGCGCCAATTCAGTATAGGGCATCATCGAAAAAGTGGCGGGCGCTTCAAAAGGGCTTAATCCCATATACACATCCTGAAAGGTAAAAGCCGCCTTGAGACGCGGATCATCAAAATAGGAGGACATGTTTCGATAATGATGGATGAGGGGTTTGACCTGATATAGAAGCGGCAGGTTCGCGAGGGTGAAAAAGTCGGAGGCTTTGCGAAAATCGGGCTTGACAAGCCTTTCAATGCCGAGGTGATAGTGACGATGGCCTTCATTCATATAACGGAGGAGTCCTTGAAAACCACCGTGTTCAAAAGTCTCAAGTTGTTCCTGCAAGGATTTCATGTCGGAAGTGAGCGCAAGCTGGCTGCCATCGTCGAAGACCAGACGATAAGTAGGATCCACGCGCTGCAGGTCCAACACATCACGCATGGAGACGCCGAGGGCGGCGAATTCAGATTCGTACAAGAGCGGCATGACCATCAGCGTGGGCCCGGTATCGAAGTGATGCCCGTCGCGGCTGATGCGATCACAGCGCCCGCCGGGATTGTCATTCTTTTCGAGGATGGTGATCTGCAGTCCGCTCCTGGCGAGATGGGTCGCGGCGGTCAATCCGCCAACCCCCGCGCCGATAACGATGATCTTCTTGGCCTTCATGATTTTCCAATCCGAACAGGCTGTGCTGCCAATTTCTGTGGAACGGTTTTCAAGACAGGAGCAGAAAATAGCGCTGTCAACGCAGACCAAGCCATCCACAAGCCGGCCTGCAAACTTTTTCGTTCGGGGTATTCCGCGCGCAGGCAATAATTATCCTTTTCGATAGTATCCAGCATCCACTCGAAGCGCGCGGTGTACGCAAATCCCGCCAAGCGACAGCGCCAATTCCGCACCTGCGCCGTACATTCACGCGCCGCTTTGAAATATCCGCGCGCCAGTTGGATACGCCCGCAAACCCATTCACGGTACGCGTCGCTCGTAACTTCCCGTGGCGACATTCCGCGCAGAGCAAGAAGTTCGCGCGGGATATTGAAATAGCCCGCATCCACATCTTCCAGCGCGTCGCGCAGCATGTGGACAATATGCGCGGCGCTGACTGCCAAATAGCGCGCTGCATGTCTCGGCGATGGATCAGCATGTCCAATAAAATAGTAAATTGCCTCGGTAACTGCCATCGCCAATTTACGCGTATATTCGGATAACTCGGCCTGCGAGATGAGGCTCCCGCGCCGCCCGGCATCGAACACCATCACATCCATCATGCCGCGCAGGTAGGTCTGCAGGCCGCTGTTCCTTTCATGTTCGTTCCGGATCAAATCAACCAGCATCCATTCTTCCGGGCAAAGAACCGGCAGTACATCCCCACGATAGCAAGACTCCAAAATGGATTGCTGGCGCCGGGCGAAGGCGATCCTTTCCGAACTCGAAGCGGCTTCGAGATCGATACGATCATCCACCCACCGAAAATAGCCATAGGCCCGATATGCATCGAACAGCCGGTCACGATCGGCCAGGAAGAGGATCGTATAATACGTTTGTTTGCTGGCCGATTTTGTGATGGCAGCCGCCAACCTTTCACTGGATTGAATCTTCTTATCCATTGTCGCCTCGAGATTTATGACCATCATTCATGCTGAATTACACATTCCATTCAATCTACGAGGAAGGAACTTGCAAGTTGCGCTATTTATGAAAATTCACCCAATCGCAAAATGGAAACCAATAAGCCTCCTGATGACCCGTATCGTGGAATCAGACATAACAAACGCGAATGCGCCGTCCGTTCGGAGTTCGAGATATATGACGTGCCAGGTTTGAGATAACCCCGCCTGCATCACTTTGGATCAGATAGCTTTGATGATCTTTTCCCTTTGCTAAAATATAATCACATTTTGGCAAATTTATCTTTGAGCCATCGCTTAATAAAAATACCCATCCCTAAAAGAAATATGGCCCCCATTTCCAACCGCCCTAAAGTAATTCCTTAAGATCCTCAGGAATGAAACTGGCATTCAAGCCTTCCTGCAGTTCCCAAGTTTCAACCAAGTGCGAGGCTGCTCCGGGTGCCAATATCTCCAACGGTCCCAAAGTTTCCAATTCCACGATACGTTCATCACAGTAGGATTCCGTATTGCAACCGCGATCCGGGTAGGTTGCATCCGTGAGCAAGTCAAAACTTATACGAAACAAAAGACCGCCCCACCAGTAGGCCAGCCAGTTAGCCGTATTGGAGTAACCAATTTTCAGGCGCGGCAAACCAGGTGTGGCGCGAATTAATATGAAGTCATCCCGCAAGATCAGGCGCGGGTCGCCGATGCGGGTATAAGACCATAAGGCAATCAACCGAATGTCCGTCAGGCTGTTCACATCGGCGTCAACGATCGGCTGGGGTAGGATGACGGTCCCGCCCAAGTTAAACATGGTAATTGCCCAAGGCGCTATCGTGATGGCTCCCGGGTTCTCGTTCAAAACTGTATGAGTGAGTCTTACGATTGGTTTTGCAGCATCCAGTTCAACCCGCAGGGTCTTCCGGACCCCAGAACCCGGTTCATGTTCACCAATCAACTCCACTCCGCCAGGGAATTCCAAGGATTGCAGGCCGGATTTATCCGGGATGTCTGTTATTTCGGGAATCTCGGGGGCGACCCACAGACGATGCCCCCCGAGGATAAAATATTTCCCGTAGGGCGTTTCCCACGATATATCATGAATATCTGCCAACAAGTTAGGCGAACCGCGAAAGGAAAGCCCAACGATACGCGGACCGGCTGTCGTGAGGTATTCAAGCTGGAGCTGGTTATTTTTGAGGATGGCAGTTGGAAGACCGTGAAAATCACTCATAAGGCCATTTCATTAATGGAGACCGGTTATCCAGAAGAAGCCAATGAAATCCTTAAGTGATTTGTTTCAAGGTTCGGCGTCACAAGCGCGCCGATCGGCGTGCTTTCAGCCATGCCGCTCTCTACAGATTTCACCGTTTTGATCCCCACCAGCAGGAGCTTCCATGGCTTAGAGGCTCCCTGCCGCTCCACGGTCAATGTTCCACTTTCACGCTTGATCTCAAATTTCATGTCAATGTCACCTTTTACAGAAGGAATAACCAATGAGACCTGTTT
This sequence comes from Anaerolineae bacterium, assembly GCA_003158885.1. Taxonomy (GTDB): domain Bacteria; phylum Chloroflexota; class Anaerolineae; order Anaerolineales; family Villigracilaceae; genus Fen-1038. The sequence goes on along the minus strand of PMLN01000129.1, from coordinate 883 downwards.
TCCTTCCTCTAATTCATACACCCGTAAAGTGACATCCTGGCCGTAATCATAGTCAGGGCGATCCTCATGGTTCCCCACGGCAATTACGGAATTGGGCCGAACCATCAATGGAAGGCTCATAAAGTCATGCGTCTCACGCTGCCAGCCCGGTCCCGTAATGATTTTGCCTGTAAGGAAATTTGTCCAACGTCCCGATGGAAGATAATAGGAGACCGTATTATCTTCCGAAAAGACCGGCGCAACCAGGAGGGATTCTCCCAACATGTATTGGCGATCCAGATAATCGCAGGTGGGATCATCGGGGAACTCCAGCAGCATGGCACGCATGACCGGTGTGCCTTTTTCCCTAGCCTCCAGGGCGCGGGCAAATAAATACGGCATCAGACGAATCTTGAGCTTCGTAAACTTCCGGAGTACATCGCTGGCTTCCTCGTCAAACAACCATGGAACACGGTAGGACTGATTGCCGTGGAGANNACCCTCAAAGCCACCCATATCGTGGCTCCAGAATCCAAAACCGGACAAGCCGAGCGATAATCCGCCGCGCAAGCTTTCCGCCATCGACTCAAAGCTCGATTCGCAATCTCCACCCCAATGCACAGGGAAGCGTTGGCCTCCGGCGGTAGCCGATCTAGCAAAGAGGATTGCTTCGCCCTCGCCGCGCCGTTCCTGCAATACATCAAAGACCGTTTTGTTATATAGATAACTGTAATAGTTGTGCATTTTGGCAGGATCAGAGCCATCCCAATACACAACATCGGTGGGGATACGTTCGCCAAAATCGGATTTGAAACAATCCGCACCCATGTCAATCAGTGCGCGGAGCTTATCGCCATACCATTGCCGGGCGGAGGGGTTTGTGAAATCCACAATTCCCATACCG
>PMLN01000073.1 GCA_003158885.1 Anaerolineae bacterium | reverse complement strand
TTTTGTGCTGTTCTTTTTGATGACGATGATGAAGGCTCTTCAATACCACCTATTGTCCGGCCGACAAACGCCTTATTCACGCTTGCTTTCGATTGTTGTCATCCAGAATGCGATCACGAACTTTATTGCGACAGGGGCAGGTATCGCTTCCTATCTGACCATGTTCACCGTGGATGAAGGAGTCGGGCTGCGCAGGGCGGCGGCCACTTTCATGATCGCGAAAATCGGTGACTTGATAGTTGTGTGGTCATTGTTATTGATTTCCAGCATATTTCTGTGGGGCGAAATCTCCAGCTTGGGTATCGCAACACTTGTCATTCTGGCAGTGATTCCCCTGTCGATCGGCGCCTTTGCCGCCTTGGTCATACTGCGCCAAAAATTTGTTTCAGCAATACGCATGCTGGCATATAAGTTGCGCCTGGAGCATTTTTCATTCACCCAGCGCGGCCTTGAAGTATTACAATTCCTTGCCGAGCAGGACGGTGGCATGGTACTCAGACTCATTCAGACAGCCCTATTTTGCTCGTTGATCTATATGGTTTTGACATTGTTATGGATCTTTGCCAGTCTCCATGCCTTTTCGATGATCATTCCTGCATCTGTCCTCGTTTTTGTGAATTCCTGGATTCAACTGATCTCCTGGCTTCCGATCCAGGTTTTCGGCGGTCTCGGTGTGGCGGAAACCAGCCAGGTATATTTGTATGGCCTCTTTGGAATTCCTGTTTTGCAAATGGCGACTGTCAGCATCGGGCTTCGCGTCAGTTCTTATTTNNCGAAGAATTCCATCCGCTGGTTATTCCTAACCGGATTAAGTTTCTCTGTGATTTCAGCCTTCGTGGAGATCGCGGCGATTTTCCGCGTCGAGCAGGATTGGGGCAGCCTGCTTTCCATGCAGGGCCTGCTGGCTATCATCCTCTACATCGCCTTTTTGATTTTGGGGTTGATGGCCCTTTTTCATGCTTTTCTTGACTTTCCCCGTTTGCAGAAGGTTGTGAATACCTTTGAGCGTTTGGGCTGGATACGCTTAGCGGGTGTGGCCGCCTTAATCCTGTTCGATTTCTGGTTTTACCTTTATTCGCCGTGGCAGGCTGTGTGGACCGGTTCGTGGTTGCAATTGATCTTTTCCTTTGGCCTCACGGCATGGATTACTATGGTGATTGCGCCTCATCGTCAGCTTTTCGCCGGCTGGGAGGAATTTATCCTGACATCCGGCCTGTTTCTTTTCCCGCGCATGGTTCAGGAATTGCGCGTTCTTTTTACACAAGTATGGGCTTATCGCCTCGCCGTTTTACTCGGTTATTTTATGATTCTTGTACTGGCTGTGGGACTCTTTTCGCCGCTCTATAAAAAATGGATTCAACTTCTCGTTTCATGGCGTGATCGAATGGGGTGGGTGCGCTGGATTGTGATCGGCGCGGCGCTGTGCGGCCCCGTTCTCTTTTATATCCTTGTTGGCGCCAAGACTTATGTGAGCAATCCGAACATACGTTTTTTCTTCATCCTTATCGAACTGTTCTTGATCTCTGTTTTGCTCAATACAAAGGATAAGCGCCTGGTCTCCCTAAAAACGGTATTGATCGGCGCCTTTGCGTTGGCATTGGTATCTGCCCTGATCAGTGTCTTGGTACCTGTAACCAATTATCCGTTCTCGATGAGTTGGTCGGAGGGAGATCGTTTCTACGAGGACTCTCTATTGTTCGGCCAGCATCTTTATAACTATTCAGGATTCATCGTCAATCCTTACAATTCACCGGGGGCATATTTCCCTCCGGGTGTATTCTTTCTGTTCCCGGGTTGGTCTATTGGCCTTTTTCGCCTGTGGAATGCATTGCTCCTGGTCATTCCTCCCGTTTTGGTGGCATGGGTTCTGGCGCGCAGGATCCCGAATCTTTATCTTCGCATTGGTTTCATTCTTTGGATCACATTGTTCTTTATATTGGATGCTCCCCTGCATACGCCGTTGCTGCTTGCCGCCCTGCTCGTATTTGCCTTTATGTTTTCCCCCTCTCCATACGTGCGCGGGCTTTCGCTGGCCATCGCCAGCTTTTACGTGGGTCTCAGCCGTTGGACTTGGATTCCGGTTACAGCCGGATGGGGAATTTTGATAGATCTCGTTTTATATTATCCGCATCGCTCCGGACCTTTTATCCGTCGGCTTGCCCCAACCCTTTTACTGGCTTTGGTTGGCTTTTTACCTGGGTTTGCCACCTTTTTTGTATCCAAGCCGGATTTTGGGAATGGCTCTAGCCTGATCAATCATCAGCCGCTGTTATGGTATCGCCTGCTTCCTAACCCAACTCTGCCTCTCGGCGTTCTCTTGACTGCCATTCTCTATAGCGGCCCCATGATCATTGCCTTGATTTGGTGGCTGGTCGCGCGCCGCTGGCGTTTGGATTGGTTGCAGTTGTTGGCAATTTGGAGCGGCCTGGCAATCTTCTTTATTGGGGGTTTGGTGGTCAGTTCCAAGATTGGCGGCGGCGGCGATCTCCATAATCTGGATATGTATTTGATGACATTGGTGCTCGTTTTCATGCTGGGCATATATCATTCGATTCAATTCGACGATCTATCCGTTTCCGCCCT
>PMLN01000182.1 GCA_003158885.1 Anaerolineae bacterium | reverse complement strand
TCGGCGTGCTTCGCGATCTCGCAACGACATAATGATATTCATTTCATCACAGTTTACCGATTTATACAAGAAGCAGTATAATCATGCCCATTACGGATGCCTTATGCAAGAGCCTGTCTTGGTACTCAACGCAAACTTTGAGCCGATCAATGTTTGCACCACACGGCGAGCCATCGGATTGATGCTGGGGGGCAAAGCAGCGATGGTGGCAAACGGCCGCGGGTATATCCGGACAGTCAAGGAGTTGATCCCACGGCCCTCGGTGATCCGCCTGGATGTACAAATTCATCGCCCGCGCCCACGCATCAAGCTCACACGCCGGGAGGTTTTTCGCCGGGATAATTATACCTGCCAGTATTGCGGGCGGAAGGACGGGGGGCTGACGGTGGATCACGTGATCCCCAGACATTTGGGCGGTCCGCACATTTGGACGAACGTCGTGGCGGCCTGCCCTGCCTGCAATCACCATAAAGGCGGAAGAAAACTCGAAGAAGCGCACATGCGCCTGTTTCACTATCCAAAAGAGCCGCCTGCCAACGCAGATTACATCTTCGGACGGCACCTGGCGGAAAACGAAGAGTGGGCAGAATATATCAAAGGCTGGTAAGAAATTATGGCGCGGTTTGAAGGCTCGGATTCAAAACGTCCAAGTTCGTTATGGGTATATTGGCCGTATTCAAAACCGTTGTTGAAAGGAAAAACGGGGTAAATGAGCACAAAATTCCTGATCCCGTCTTCGGATCCCGTACTTTTAGAAAAAGCCAATAGGGTAGCTAAAGAATTCATTCAAAAATATATTAGCGACAACGTTATTGGAATTGTCTTTTTGGGAGCAATTGTCCGAGGGTATTTTGATCATTCGGCGGATATAGATATTGCAGTTTTCAAAAAACAGAATTCAGAGATTCCATTAACAAAGAAATTTTACAAGATCGAAGATTTAGAAATCCAGATTTGGTTGTCTGACTATGAAAGTGAACTTACGATTCCATGGGATATGGCAAAACGTTGGACATATTCCCAGTGCCGGAACTATTTTGACCCACAAGGCAAAATATCCCAATTGCTCAAAGAAAAGGTTCCGCTGAAGCCAGAGGAAAAGAAATGGCTGATGATGTCAGGATTAACCCTTTCTGAGTGGTATATAAATCGGCTGACCCAATTATGGGTGGAGCGAGGTAATATCATCAGCGCGCATCATATGTTCGATCAAGGGATAATTTATTTCTTTGATATGCTGTTTGGATTAAATGATGAGCTGGTGCCAGATATGAAGTGGCGATATTATTGTGTGGAGCAATTAGAACATTTACCACACAATTTTCAAGAACGGATCAAAGAGATAATGCATCTTCATGCATTCACGATAGAAGAACTCGAAAGGCGAAGGGGAGCGTTTATGGAAATCTGGCGGGAAATGCAACCAATTATCGAAGAAGAAGTAGAGATGACTTTCGATGAAATGGTACAAACTGTCTAAATGATGAGAACTATTATAGAGAAATGCGCCCAACCCGCCTTCCTCAATCAAAATTCAACTCCATAAAATCCTCCGCCAGCGCGACCTCGCCCTGATAACGCTGATGCGCTTCCGCGACGAGATCCGTTCCGTCGGCGTATCTGCCGGTCGGGTAATGGATCAAATATAGTTTCCCGACCTCGGCCTGGCTGGCAACCTCCCCCGCCTGAGCGGCGGAGGAATGCCCACGCGTCGCGCCGGACGATTCATGGATCAAAATGTCCGCACCGGCGGCCAGGCGGATGACCTGTGCACAAGGTTCGGTATCGCAGGAATAAGCCATGCTTTTGTTAACCCTGCCAAACTCGAACCGGAGACCGATGGTCGGCAAAAGATGGTGAACCGGGGAGGAAAAGATCCGGAAATCCGGAGAATCGATCACGGGGGTCATTTCCTGGATGGGCAGGCGATGAAATGCGACCGGAAAAAAGCCCGGCCACTCGGCCCAACCGAAAGACCCCATCAAATCCTCCACGCGGTCAAGCGTGTGATGCAGGCCATAGATAGCGATCGGCTTGCGGCGGCCCATCAGCCACATGTCCATTAGCAGAAGCGGCAGGCCGGAAACATGATCGGGATGGAAATGAGTCACGATCAGGTCGGTTAAATCATTAAAGTCGAGGCCGGCCTTTTCCAACCGCAGGATCGGATTGCTGGCGCAGTCCACCATCACCATGCGTTCCTTGCCGAGGATCGCCATATGGGTATTGTCGTGGTCGGAGGTGGGTATCGCATTGGAAGAACCGAGGATAATCACTTTGGGCATCAGGCACCTACTTAAGCACAGCGGTCAAAATCATGGGCGTGACGTACGCTTCGATCAGCGCCGCGACCGCCAGCAAGGGAATCACCAAACCAATAAAAACTTTGGCCCAATCGGCCAATAATTCAAGCGCCATTTGTCCCATGGACTTCCCCAGCTGCGGAGTGACCAGCACCGCGCCGATCCGCAAAATAAGCGCACCGGAAATGATCTGGGCAGGGATTTCAAAGATGCCGTGCGGAAGCAGTCCCGCCACGAACAATAAAGTGGGAGAATAGCCCATCAATTGGACGAGGCCCAGCAGGCCCCCCACAAAGCCAACGTTCACCAGATAAGCCAGCATACCCAGCACGCTGAAGGAAACAATCCCGCCCAGGAAGGCAAGGAGGGTGGAACGCACATTATTTGCAAAAATAAACAAGGCGGACAGGTGTACGCCCTGCTGTGCGAAGCCCGCAGATTGCCCGGCGCTCTTCACGAAGTCGGATATATCCCCGGCGGTGGCATGCGACAACATGGCGGGGACATTGGCCATGGCCCATTGATAACTGGCCAGGTAACCGGCAACAGCCATCACGATCATGATCACGAAGGGTATGGCCAATTGCCGCAGTGTGGCCCAGATCTCGAAGTGGTACCAGCTTCCAACCGTTTTAGCGTCACCTTTAAACCGGGCCCAGAAAGTTTTCCAGACCCAGCGCAGGTTCAGCGTATCGAATTCGCGTCCCAATAAATATTCACGCTGAAAATGAGAAATGCCTACACGCATAAGCAGGGCTGCCATGACAATCACCGCCACAACGGCCAGCCATAATACCTGGTTATTCCCCCAAAACAACAAGGCGCTCTCGCCCTGCATCAAAATCGCAACCGGCACCACTATAAAGGAGGCCAGTAAATTTGCGGCGCGCACCGTGGTGGATTGCACCGAAATCAGCATGGCGGCGCTGACCATCAGAATTGCATGGGCGGTCGTCAGCATGAACAACTGTACAAAGACGGATGGTTCAGGCATGTTGAGATGCTGGCGGGAAACGATGATCACATAAAAGATAATGGAGATATAACCTGCGAGCAAAGGCGTAAAGATCCCAACCAGAAGCTTGCCGAAATATAATTGCCAGTTTTCCATCGGCGAGCTTAACAAAGGTTCGATGGTGCCGCGCTCCTTTTCGCCCACAAAAGATTCCAGCGCGACCACCAGCGAAATCGTGATGGGAAAGAAGCCGATGATCAATACGGAAAACGGAACCAGCCGATCCACGATCAAGTTTGCGCCATACTGATTGATATACGCGACAGCCTGCTTGGCCACCACATTCATGAGCAAAGGGAACGACAGAGTCAGGATCAACAGAGGGGTCAGGATGCGCCAATCTCGAAATTGATCGCGGAGTTCGCGGCGCGCCACCAGCCAAACCATATACAGATCATCACGCATGGAGCGCCTCGCCATGCAGCGCCTGCGCATCCGCCATCACTTTGAGATAGACCTGTTCCAGGCTGCGCGGCACCTCCTGAAACGTCATCAGGGATGTATGCTTCGACATCAGTTCATGCATCAATAACGGATTCGCCTCCAGCGGACGTTCCACTTTAAATCGCAGGGAGGAGGCGCCTTGTTCGGTTAATGTCACGCCGGAAGGCAGGTTCAGGCTTTCTTCGCGCCAATCGGAAGAAAACAGGGCCTCGTATTCAGCAGTACCCAGCACCTTTTGCTTCAACTCATCCAGCGTGCCGATCATCAGGATACGGCCCTTGTAAATGATGGCAATCATATCCGCCAGGACTTCGGCCTCGAAAAGGTTATGCGTGCAGATCACGATGGTACGCTGTGAAGATTTCAAACGGGCGATCTCATCGCGCACCAGGCGGGCGGATTCGGGGTCCATGGCCGAAGTCGGCTCATCGAGCAAAAGAACAGGCGGTTCATGCATCAAGGCGCGCGCCAGGGCCAGTTTCTGCCGCATGCCCTTGGAGTACTCACCGATCCGGTGCGAGGCGGCGCCGGCAATCCCAAAATAATCAAGCAGGTAATCGCGGCGTGATTTGCGCGTCTTTGAATCGAGACGATACACCTGGCCGAAGAATTCGAGATATTCATCCCCGGTCATGCGCATGTACAAGCCGTGCTGCTCGGTCAACACGCCGACCGAAGCGCGCACCTTATTCCCATCCCTGAAAACGTCATAGCCGGCCACGCGCGCCCAGCCGCGCGTCGGTATCAACAGGGAATTCAACATGCGGACGGTGGTGGTTTTGCCTGCGCCGTTCTGTCCAAGCAGGGCCAGGATCTGCCCCGGCTTGACCGAAATGGTCACGCCATCCACAGCCCAAAAATCGTTGAATTGCTTGCTTAAATCACAGGTTTCGATCATAGTTCGTACAGCATAAAAGAAATGGAGGACAGTGTCAATGAGACAACAGTCCTCCGATAGAATTTGTCAGCCAATCCTATTTCTTCGCCTTGGAAGAAGAGGATGTGGATGATTTCCGGCGAGGCGCAGGAGAACTCCGCGTTGACTTTTTCGCAGCCGGTACAGACTTCCTAGCCGTCCTGGATGAAGAAGATTTTTTGGCGGGTTTCCGCACTTTTTCAACAACCGGCTCTTCGGCTTCCACCGGAACGAACGATAAACCGGCAGCGCTTTGGACTTCAACGGGTTCATCCGAGGATTTACCAGAGGCTGAACGATGGCGCCAGATCAAAGCGACGGCGGCAAGGACAGCCACCACGGCCACTATAATTTGATTGGGATCAATACCGCCGATCACAGGGTAATCCACACGCAGGAATTCAAGAAAGAAGCGAATGGTGGGATAAGCGATCAGATATACCAGAAACACATCCCCTTTTTTGAGTTTTTCGGCAAAGCGGCGCGTGAGCCACAACAGCAAAAACATGTTGGCCAGGTTCAGGATAAACTCATAGAAGAACAACGGATGGAAGCGCGTCACATCCAGCGGATAGGTTGTCAGGTCGTTAAAAGGCGCAACGCGGGAGGCGGCATCCGTGATTTTGATACCCCAAGGCAGGGTGGTCGGAGAACCGTATAACTCCTGGTTAAAGAAGTTGCCCCAGCGTCCAATAGCCTGGCCCAAGGCAAGCCCAGGTGCGGCGATATCGGCCCATTCCAGAAAACCGACCACCTTATAGTGACGGGCATAGAAATACAAGGCGATCACGCCGCCGATAATCGTGCCGGGAATGCCCAACCCGCCCTTCCAAATCTCGATGATATCGAGAGGATGGGTAAGATAATAATAGGTCGTGACACCCGAGGATGGAGTGGGGGTAAACACATGCCACAGACGCGCGCCGATCACACCGCCGATGATGAGATAGATCAACAAATCCCAAACCATCTCAGGGTCGTAGCCACGGCGCTTCAACTCCAAAGAAGCCAGCCAGGCGCCGGCGACCGCGCCGAGCATCAGCAAAATCCCGTAATAATGCAAAATAAACTGGCTTCCAAAAAGACAAAAATTGAAGCCGTCGAACTGGAACAAATTGAAGGCAAGATTGCCACAGTGAACTATCATCTCTACTCTCCTTTATTAACTTGATTTCGCATTTTATCATGAGCCTGCGTCCGGACGAACCAAATCCTTTGAAGCGCGGTGAAATTGGCCAGTACCGCAATGATCCAAACGCCGATGACCGGGATATTGAACAACAACGACAATCCCAAAACAAAATAGCGTTCCGCGCGTGTAAGCAAGCCTTCGCGGGCGCTAAAACTTTGCGCTTCCGCGCGCGCCTTTACATATGAAACCAAAATCGAACCGGCCGCGGCGATGAAGGTGACCACTTCCGCGACATGCTGGTTATTAATGGAAAAATAATAAAGCAATGCACCAAGGATGATCAATTCCGAATAACGGTCGCTGACCGAATCCACGAATGCGCCCCAATCGCTGGCTTCGCCGCGCAGGCGCGCCATTGTGCCATCCAGAGCATCTATCGGCCAAACGATCAAAACGACGATGCCGCCGACCATGATTTGTCCTCGAGCAATGAAATAGGCGGCCAGCACGTTTCCGGCAACGCCGATCAGAGTCACTGAATTCGGCGTCAATCCAATCCGATTCAAGAAACCGGCAACGGGTTCCAGAAACCACTTAAAAGCCAAACGTAAAATATCCGTGAAAGTCTTTTTCAATTAAACCTCGCAGGCAAGACTGCCCAATCATACTCGAAATTCATGAGGACATCCCTAACAAAACAATTACCGGGCATGGCTTTATCAAAGCCGGAAAACCCTTAACGCGAATTATGCGAATTTGCGAATGCCGCGAATAAACCATAGAAAATCGGCGGAATCAACCCATGTGTGGCAGGCGCGTTCCAAAACATCCGATTCATCAAGCAACTTTGGTAAGACCATTAATTAGCGGGTGACCTCAAAGGTTGTTAATTTTGAGTGCGAAATCTCTTGACTTCAAGCGAAATCTGGACACCCTGCGGGGGTGCTGCGCAAAGATTTCGGACTCCGCGTTTACACAAATGGCGAGGATTTAGCTTTCATCCTCTTCGAACGGCGTCACATCCCTTTCCCTACCGCCACCTTGTCCCGGACCGACAATGCCCATCTCCTCGAGCTGATCGAGCAGGCGCGCGGCACGCGGATACCCGATCCGCAAGCGGCGCTGCAAAAGCGAAGCGGAGGCGCGCTGGCTGCCGCGCACAATCGAAACAGCCTGTTCGATCAAACCTTCATCTTCATTCCCATCCGGCTCGGTCAACAATTTTTCCCAGGGAGGCGTGACATCCTCTTTCATATCACTGTTCTTCTGCCAGTAATCAATGATACGTTCGATCTCCATATCGGTGACCATGACGCCCTGGGCACGGATGGGATTGCCCACTTCGGGATTCTGAAACAGCATGTCGCCGCGGCCCAGCAAGGTTTCCGCGCCGTTGGAATCGAGGATGACGCGCGAGTCAATACTCGATGCAACGGAAAACGCCAAACGAGCCGGGAAGTTCGCCTTGATGAGGCCCGTTACGACATCCGTGGAGGGACGCTGGGTGGCGACGATCAAATGGATGCCGGTGGCGCGCGCCATCTGTGCCAGGCGAACCAAATTATGTTCCGTCTGGTCCGGAGCGGACATCATCAAATCGGCCAGCTCATCAATCAAAACCACGATGCGCGGCAGAGTCTCTGCGTCGGTTTTACGGGCCTGCTTGCGGTTATAGCCTTCCAGGTCGCGCACGTGCGCGGCTTCGAGAAGGCGATAGCGATGTTCCATCTCAATCACCACCCAGCGCAAAACGCCAAGGATGCGCTCGATATTGGTCTCCACTTTGCCATAAAGATGGGCGAGGCCGTTGAAGCGCAGCAGCTCCACCATCTTCGAGTCGATCATGACCATGCGCAAATCCTCAGGCGCGTTATTCATTGCGAAGCAGGCCGCCAGGGATGTAACGCAGACGGATTTACCGGAACCCGTGGCGCCTGCGATCAACAAATGCGGCATACGCGCAAGGTCGGCCACCAGCGGGTTGCCCGATACATCGCGTCCGAGCGCCATGGTCAGCGGCGCGCCGGATTTATGAAACACACTGCTTTCCAAAATGGGACGCAGGCGAACAACGGTCGAACTTGAATTCGGAACTTCAATGCCCACGTAGGGTTTGCCGGGCACGGGCGCTTCGATGCGCAGCCGTTCGGCGGATAACGCCAGCGTCAAGTCTTTTTCCAGCGCGGCAATCTGCGCCACACGGACTTTCATCTGCTGGACTTCATCATCCTCACCGACGCCCGGTTTTTTGATGTAGCCCGGCTGAACCGCGAACTGCGTCACCGAGGGGCCGATGCGATAACCGATGACCGTTGCAGGAATCCCGAATTCCGAAAGCGTCTTCATGATCATGCCTGCCGTTTGGTTGATCGTGCGCTCATCGTTGCGTGAGGCTTGCTCGGCCATCAGGATGTTAAGCGCCGGCAATCCTTCTTCGCGCGGGATGGGTTTAACCGGCTTTTCGCTTTTCTTATCAACGGCTTTCAGGGATGGCTGAAACTCCAGCGGAAGCGGAGCAGGCTTTTTCTTTTTGGGTGCGGGCTTGGCCGACCGTGCATCCTTCGATGAAGCAGCCGCTTCCTGTCTGGCGGTTGGGGGCGGAGACGCCAGAGGCTCACCCGCCAACTTAATGAGCCACACTTCAAATACAGCCCACAGGCCAAATCCGGTGATACCCGTGAGGAGCCATAAGGCGAACAAAATCAACGCGCACCAAACGGATCCGGCATATTTATCCAGCAAATACGTAATGCCCCAACCCAAACGTCCCCCATCCAGCCCGGCTTCGGCGCGCACGAGCGAATCGCCCCCGAAAACGGCGAGCAGTCCCAAGGTCAGGAGCGAGGCAAGTTCGAGAGCAAGAAGGCGAATCAGACCAAGCCAATGCCCGGCGCGTCGAAGGAGGCTCAACCCGCCATATGCAATGGCAAGGACCACGATATAACTTCCCCAGCCAAACCATTTTAAAAGAAACTGCGACCAGGGAGTCAGCAGAATGCCGCCGGTAACGCCCCACAACGCAAGCAGGGACATCAGCGCAACCGCGATCAGCAAGACACCTGCCACGTCGCGCAAATAGCGCCCAAAGTGCAGGTTGAAATGCTCGAAACGATCCAGCCAATCGTTGGGAGCAGGCCGCTGTGGATCGTTCCGCTCGGGGTCCGTTGACATCAAATAAAAAGATTATGCGTTCAGGCGCAGGCTTAGCCCCATCCGCTGATGGGCTGAATCCACATGCAAAATGCGGACCTGCACCTGCTGGCCGACATACAAAAGATCCCGCACGATTTGCCCTTCTTCAAGCAGCATTTCGGAAGCGTGGATCAAACCTTCCACGCCCAAGTCCAGCCGGGCAAATGCGCCAAAAGAGAGAACGCTGGTTATGGTAGCAGACAAAATCTGCCCCTCCGAAAAATCGGTTGCGACTTTTTCCCAGGGATTCGGCAGCAAACGCTTGAGGCTGAGAGCCACGCGGCAGCGCTCCGAGGAAAGGTCAAGCACCTGCACATCGAGCAATTGTCCTATTTTTACAATCTGGCTTGGATGCGAGACGCGTCCCCAGGAAAGCTCGGAGATATGGATCAATCCTTCCACCCCGCCAAGATCCACAAACACGCCAAAATCCGTGATATTGGTAACCGTGCCCTGGATGCGTTCGCCTGCCCGCAGCGAATGGAACAATTCAGAACGCTTGCCGGGTTCCGCCAAGGCGGCGCGCTCGGAAAGAACGATGCGGCCATCCTCCGGCACGCACTCGATCACCTTGAGCCTGAGCGCCTGGCCAATATACCCGCCCAGAATCTTCTCGCGATCCGGGGTATCGTTTCGTCCCGCCATTTCCACCAGGTGCGAGAACGGCACAAAACCATACAAGCCTTCACCCTCGACGAGCAAACCGCCGCGATTGCTGCCCGTCACCTTCAGCGTGATGATTTGATCGTTGTGATAAAGTGCCTGAACCTGCGTCCAATCCGGCTGAATCTTGTTCTGCACCTCCGGCACCCTGACTTCGGGGCGAGCTGGAGGATGGGCCGGTGAGCGAGTCGTTGAAGGCGGCGCATGGCGCTCGTCCTCCGCCAATACCGATTCCCACCAGCCATCATCCGTAACCGGCACCGGACTTTCATACGTATTTTTGCGATTCATAATACAGCCTGCGCTTCCTTATTTCGTTTGAGATTCCATTGTCAAGATAGCTTTAGCAACCGCCTCGACAGCGATACGCTGTTTGCGGTATAAATCTGCTTCCGACATCGCCAAACGCTCGGCCACTTCACGAACTTTACGTCCCTCGATAAATTTCATTTCAAGAATATTATATAAGATCCACTCCGTGGTAAACCGGCGCTGGCCCTCCGGCCGGACTTGATCCACTGCCTTCCGCAGAAGCGCCCGCAAGGCATTGGCCGGATTATCATCATGCTCACGCGCCAATTCGCGAACCACCTGCAACCGCATGAGTGGACTGTTGGTCAACTTTGGACCGCCCCAATAATCCGCCAGCGCATCCTTGACCCAATTCGCCAGGTCGGCTTCGGGCGGCAATTCCTGGTCGAGCATATTCGTGCGGCTGTCATACCGGCCAAAGGCGCGCAGACGCTGGAGCATATCCACGCGCGGTTGTAAATCCTGGAGAGAACGAAAGACCCGTTCCTGCAACAGGCGGTCTTCCAAAGCCAGCACGGCGCGATCCGCCAAAAGCCAGAGCGAATCGCGTTGATCCCTTTCGATGACGGGATGATCGCCCCGCTGGGCCACACCCATCAATCCCAACAAGGGCGAAACCTCATCCAAATCCATATTCTCGCGCTTGCGTTGATGCAAAGGCAGCATCCAAAACTTTCCGGATATAAATTCCTGACGTTCGCCTCCATTCCCATTGCTTATTTTCTCAAGCACATCCGAAAGACCGTCCTGCTCAATAAGATTTCGATTGCCCGCCATGACAATCAGAGTGAGCACGCCTTCATCCAAGGCGGCAATGAAGGCCGCCGGGGAATGCATATGATCACGCACAGCGGCAAGAACAGCTTCCAGGAATTGCTGCAAGTCACCCTGCGTAAGCAAACGCTCTTCCATATTCTGCAGCACCTGTAATTCAGACCGGTCGCTCCCGAAGAACAAATAGCGTTCCCATAAAGGATAGAATAAAGTGACTGCGTGTTCGAAAAGCAAAACAGTGACCACCATGGTCAATGGGACAAAGGCCGTATATTCCACGCCCAGCACGAGGCCGGCGCGCCGGACAATGGTCATTAATCCCAACGCCAGCGAAGCCGTCACAGGCCCGCGGATAATCCACTTGAACAGGCGGCTTTTTATGACGCGGTCCGGCCAGGAGACACCGAAGAAAGCCACCGCATAGGCCATTACGATCACCAGCCCCCCGACCAGAATATTGATGAATACAGATCCAAACCAGAATAATAAGGGGAAATGCGCGGCGAGAGACGAACCATACAGCAAATACGGATACGAACCGAGCGCGGGCGCGGTCGCGCCTGCCATGAGGTATAACATGCGCCGGCGGCCGGAGCGCGTCAACATGCGGCGGTATGCACGGGCGAAGTTCCAACCCGCCCAAACCATGGCGGCGACATAGTAAAAGGTAAAGAGTTCGGACCCAAAAGTCGGTTGAAGATGCGGAGCCGGCGGCACATCCAATACAAGGGGACCCAGCAGATGGCCTGAGGCAAGCAACAAAAGAAAAACCGCCGAAACTACATACATGAGCCGGATGGCAAGCCGCCGCCTCCCACGCGAAGGACGCCCAGCCGTCACCAATACCGCATCGGAAAGGTGCAAATAAGCGGCGGGCAGGAAGATGATCCCGAACCAATGAAGACGGAGAAGTACATCAATTCCCCAGGCAGGCACATCCCTGCTTTGCAATGCGTCCGTTGTAAAGATCACCACCACGCATACGAGGATGATCGCGAAGGAGCGCGCCACGCGGTCGCGCAAGTTAAAGGATAAGGAATATAGGAACAGCGAAAAGGCCGTGATGGCAATCCCGGCCGTTAATATTTGATTGAATACCTGAATACCCGACAATAAGCTTTCTGCCCAACCGTTAAACATAGGCCTTCCCAAAACGCACTATTTCAATGTCCTCGCAAAGAAAAGAGCGACATCCTGCGTCAAGTAATAATGGTCATTATACCCGGAGAATTCATAACCATGTTTTTGAGCAAAACGAATGGCAGGCTGATTCTTGGATTGCATTTCAAGGAATAATCTGTGATGGCCGTGCGTCGTGCCCCATTCCTGCGCGGCATCCAGCAATGCGCCGGCCACGCCCCTGCGCCTCCATTGCGGCGCAACCACGAGGTCGGCCACCCAGGCCACCGAAACAGGCCGATCTGTTAATGAAAGATATCCTATGGGATCGCTGCCCGACAAAGCAGTAAAAACCATTGACCTGTGCTTCCATTCATCAGCAAAGGCAAAAGGGTTATTTGGATAAGTGAGCGGGATGGGGCGCGGCAGACGAACTTCCCGGAACGCGGCAACGGTCTGGGTGCCGTCCCGGCGCAGTTCCAACTGCCAGACATATTCGGATGTCATCGCATGATCCATTCCCATCAGGCGGGGAAGGTCGCCAGCTACCATTGGCCGGATTTGAATTTCAGACATAAACTCCTATCGTTATTTCCAAAAATTTATTCGCTCACCGTGATTACAAGGTACTCCGCCGCTGCGCGGCGAGATTCTTCGGTCGCTTCGCTCCCTCAGAATGACATCCGAAGGCAGGTGTAAAGCTTTCCGATAATGACCGCAAGTCCATTATGGCGCCGTGATCCGCAGCGGAATGATACAAGGCGGCAGGGACTGTCCCTCCGTATTGACGACCACCAGGCGTAATTGATAATCACCGGAAGCCAGGTTGGAGGTATCCCATTTTCCCTGTCCGAGCGGGCCGTTATCCACAGGCTTGCGGCTGGCGGCAATCGTCGTCCAGATATCCGTGTTAATCAACGCCACCTCATACTTATAAAATGCAAAGTCAGGAATATCCACTGTGCCGGTCAAATCCACCGAGCCGCTGATCTCACTGCCGGGCTTGGGAGATGTGATCATTAATTTATTGGCGACACAGCCGCTGGTATTCCCCACGGTTGGAACCGGCAGAGGAGTCAACGCAATTTGAGTCGCAAGTTGAGCAGAGATCGTTCCGGTCGGGGTGGCAAGCACGTTGATGGTCGGTGTGGCGATAAAGAATGAAGCGGGAAGGCTGGGTATCACAAACGAGACCGTCGTCAACTCGCCGAAAAACAAGAGCAGGATCAAGAAAACGTAGGTTGCCGCCCGACTCACTCGCTGCAGGGCAAACTCACGTTCCAGGGAATAGACCGCCCGGCGCCATTCGTTCCATGTCTTCAACAACCATCGGAACGAAAGCAAGCCTAGAATAGCCAGGCCAATATAGATCAGCACTTCGTATTTGCTGAGGAATTGATAAACTGCGGCCATAAAACTCCTAAAGTTGACGCAATACTCCGCGGATCAACTTCTCGATCTTCGGGGTAATGAGTTTACCGGCCTCCATCACTTCCGCGTGGGTTGTCACGGTTGAGCCATCCAAGTTGGCCTTATTGCTGATGCCCGAGAAACCCAACACACGCATCCCGCCATGGCGAGCCACGATCACTTCAGGAACAGTGGACATACCTACTGAATCTGTTCCTATAAGGCGCAAAAAGCGCAAATCGGCAGGCGACTCAAAAGAAGGCCCGCTTAAACCGGCATAGACACCTTCGCGCAAAACCAGGTTTTCCTGGTGGGCAACGCCGCGCGCCAGGTCACAAAGTGCACGATCATAAGCCTGACTCATATCGGGGAAACGCGGGCCAATTTCATCCATATTGGGGCCGATGAGGGGATTTTGTCCCATCATCCCAATCAAATTCAAGTTATCGGTGATCAACATTATATCGCCCGGCACGAAGGCGGGATTTACCCCCCCGGCGGCATTGGTCACGATCAGAATTTCAACGCCCAGCCGCTGCATGACGCGCACCGGCAAAGTCACCTCCGCCATGCTGTAACCTTCATAAAAATGAATACGTCCCTGCATGACAAAGACACTTTGCCCCTCCAGCGAACCAATGACCAGGCGTCCGGAGTGCCCCAGCACCGTCGAAACCGGGAAATACGGCAAAGCGCCAAACGGGATGATATCGGGCTTTTCAATGGAATCCGCCAGGCCGTTCAGTCCGGAGCCGAGAATGATCGAAACACGCGGCCGAACCGAGGTACGCGCCCGAATGGCATTGACGACCTCGTCAACCTGCTCGAGAGAAAAATGGGGAAGCATCAATTCAACCTGTTCTAAAATTTGTATTGGGGCAGAACCAGCCGCCCCTTCAAAAGTTCCACCCACGCGCCGATTATATCAGAAATCATAAAATCATTATCTTAATCACTGATGGTTCATTGGGAATTGCCGTGATTAAAAACCTTTTGTCCTTCGACAGGCTCAGGAACCTTTCCTTCGGCAGACGGACACGGATCACACGGATTNNAGAATCACGGCAACTCCTGGAGAGTCTCACTGATGTTACGCATAGGGAAAGCCCTACCCCAGCCCTCCCCAAATGCAAGGAGAGCACTTGGCATTTGGGGAGGGGGAAGATGCAAAAGGTACGTTGATGCGTAAGGTGAGTTAATCATGCGTTTATCACGTTTAAAAGGTAGAAAAAAACGGCCTAATATGCTATGCTATGGAAAACCATGAAAGAACATCCTGATGATGTCAGGCATTGGCTTGGGCATTGCACCCGGCGCGGCAAAGAACTGCCAAAAGAAGACCCACGGCCTTCGAAGGAAGAAATCCAAGCGGATCAGATCGCAGCCCTTAACCGCGAATTGGAAGCTGAAAAACGGCGCAATGCGCAGCTGGTTTTGCTCAACGAGCTGAGCCAGCAACTGGAAACGCGCCTCGACCTGCCGGTCGCGGCTCAACTGGCGGTGAATGTCCTCGAACGTGCCATTGATTGTTCCTATGTATCGCTCTTGGTTCACGAACCGGACCGAAGGGAATTCGTCGCGTTCGCTTCAGCCGGAAGACTGGCAAAACTGATCCCACCCGGATACCGGCAAAACGTAACACGGGGCATGATCGGGAGAACGGTGCGATTACGAAAAACGCAAATTTCGAACGACACGCGGCAGGAGCCGGATTATTTCAGCCTGCCCAACGAAAACAGTTTGTCTTCGCTCGTTATTCCGATCATCCATAACGGGTACATCGAGGGAATCATCCAAATCAACTCGGAAGCCAGCGAGGCCTTCCACAGCAACGAAGTGGCGCTGGCAGAAGCAGCCGCGGCAGAATTGGAACGCGCCTGGGAACGAACCAATTACCACCTGCATCTGACCGAAATCATCCAAGCCGGGATCTCGCTTTCCACCATGATGGAGCCGCGCGCGGTGGTCCGGGAAATTGCCAGTGTGGCGAGGCAAACCTTGCGGGCACGTTTTGTGCATGTGATCCTGTTCGATCAATCAAGAAACTTTACCCAGCGGGCATCCTCCGGGTTCGCGCCCAAATTACAGAAATGCCTGGAAGAAATGCCGCTGCAAAACAGCCTGAGTCAAATTGCATTAAACGCATCCCAGGCATTTCGAATCCGGGACATTCGCAAATACCCGCTGGGGACGTCCGAGCTTGAAATTGATCGAAGCAACCTGCGAAACCTGATGATCATTCCAATCCGCCTGCACCGCCTGAGCATTGGCTCCATCCTGGCCTTCGGCAAACAGGATGAAATCTTCTTCACGGAAAACGATGAGTCGCTCGGCTCGCTTTTATCTTCACAATCTGCGGCGGCGGTCGAAGGCGCCTGGCTGTACCAGGAATTGCAAAGCTCATTGACCACCACCACCCAGTTGTACCGGGTCAGTTTTGAGATCCTCCGCACCGAAGAATTAAACCGGGCTGTGAAGATCATTCTCGAAACCGCGCTGAAAATAGCCAATGCCGATATGGGCGGCGTGGTTCTATACAACCCGGATCAAAAGATCGAAACTGAACTGGGAATCGATGCAAACGGCGTACATAACAACGCAAATCATCCCTTCAACTTAATTCAACAGGCGATGGACAGCGGAACAACCATCTTTACATCGGATGAAAAGATGACGGAAGTCTGTTTCCCGATCCAGACCCACCTGCGCAAATATGGCGGCTTATGGCTCAGATTGCCGGAAAGCCTTAATTATAATTCGCGGCATACCGCAGCCTTGCAAACGCTCGCAAATCAATTGGAACGCGCCATCCTGTTGATCGAATCACGGCGCCAGGCAACGGAAATCGAATCCGCGTACGAGGAACTGGAGACCACATACGACCTCACATTGGCTGCTCTCACATCGGCTTTGGATGCACGCGACCACGAGACGGAAGGTCACAGCGTACGCGTCAGCCAACTGGCAAAAAGCGTCGGGGAAGAAATGAATCTGGAAGCGCACCAGCTTAAAGCGTTGGAGCGCGGGGCGCTCCTGCATGATATTGGAAAGATCGGCATCAGCGATGCCATTCTTCACAAGCCCGATAAACTGGATGAAGCCGAGTGGACGATGATGCGGCTGCACCCGGATATCGGGGCACGCATCGTGGAAGATATCCCCTTCCTGCAGGACACACTGCCCGTCATCCGCTATCACCATGAACGCTGGGACGGGAGCGGTTATCCCATCGGATTGCAAGGCAAGGACATTCCGTTGGTGGCGCGCATCTTTGCCGTGACGGATGCATTCGATGCATTGACCACCGAACGTCCATACCGCGAAAAAATATCCGCACAGGAAGCGATTTCGTATTTGCACGAACAGGCCGGTATGCTGTTCGACCCGGAAGTCGTTTCGGCCTTTGAAAAAGTATTCGCAGAGGAACGCTCCGGCGTTGAATAAAAAAGGCAATGTCCGATAAACGCTTGCGATATGGATTTACACCCCAGGAGCAGAGAATTTCAGCGCTGCCATCCACGATCATGGGTATATTGATTTTGATCTTCATCGTGAGCAGCGGGATCGGAACATGGCGCAGCGATAACACCGACCTGGTTCTTCTGATGGAAATCGGCACGA
This sequence comes from Anaerolineae bacterium, assembly GCA_003158885.1. GTDB lineage: Bacteria > Chloroflexota > Anaerolineae > Anaerolineales > Villigracilaceae > Fen-1038. Next base: position 5,955 of record PMLN01000182.1, on the reverse strand, counting down.
TCGGAACGATTTACCTGATTGCCTTTAATTTCTTTTTCATACCCTCCTCGACCCTGGAGTCCGTGCTGGGCCTGATCAACGCGATCGCATCCGTCACCGGCCTGTGCCTGCTCACCTACGCCCTGCCGGCTGAGGCGGATATTTACCTGGGCGTCCTATTCATCACCCTCATCATCACATCCGCTCTCATTTCGGGACGCCGGGCTTCGTATGCCCTGCTGTTTTTTACCTTGCTGTTTACCACGATGATCCGCCAGGATTATTTTGCGGCGGTGAGCGACTTTGCAGTGCGGATCGGCATAGCCGTGATCGCGGCGGTGGTCATAGAAACCATCCTGCGATTAAGAAAACAATCGCGCGACCACATTCACAGGCTGGAAATCATCGCCGATTTCAGCCGCGCCATCACTTCATCCCTCGAGACAAAGCAGGTCATCAACCTGCTCAGCGCGGCCTTCCGAAACTCGATTGAAGCAGATGCATTTTTTGTCGGCATGCGCGAAGGCAATGAAATGCGGCTCGAACTGCTCTATGATGATGGGGAGTTTTATGAAAACCAGCGCGTCAAGCTGGAAGGCTCACTCTCGGGCTGGGTATTGGACAATCAAAAAAGCCTGTTCCTGCCCGACTTGCGCAAAGAGGTGCATTTATCCCACGTGCGGCTGGCGCTGGCGGGAAGGCACAAGAACAGCCTTTCGTGGATGGGTGTGCCCATGCGAGGCCAAAACGTGGATGGATTGATCGCCATCAGTTCCTATCACCCCAACGCCTTCGACCATGCCGACCTGGAATTGCTAACCGTCCTGGCGCAACATGCCGCCCAGACCATTGACAACACCTACCACCATGCGCAAGTGGAATACCAATCGCGGATCGACAGCCTGACCAATGTATTCAACCATGGATATTTTTTGAAACTCCTTGAAAGCCAGATCGAGACAGCCGGGAAGGAGCGTGAACCGCTCAGCGTCATTATGCTGGATATAGACTATTTCAAACAATACAATGATACCTATGGCCATTTGGCGGGCGATGAAATATTGAGAAATCTCTGCAACATCATCAAAGGTCATCTCAAACGAACGGACGCGGTTGGCCGCTGGGGCGGAGAGGAATTTGTGATCTCACTGCCCGGTGCGAATGGAGTTCAGGCCCAACAGGTGGCCGAGCGCGTGCGCGCCTCCATGTTAAAGCTGTGTGTGCAGAATCATGAACAGATCGCCATCCCCGTACCCACCATCAGCCAGGGGATTGCCGTCTACCCCCTGGAAGCGGATAAAACGATGAGGCTCATTGACCTGGCGGACAAACGTTTGTATGTGGCCAAGGAACGCGGACGCAACCAGATCGAACCGGAAGAAAGTTACTGGGAAAAAAATCTACAAGTCGAATAAGTCTAACAAGTCTGACAGGTCTAACAAATCTAAGCAAGCTTCGCGTTCTTCGCGGTGTGCCCTCCCGCTGACCTTGAGAATCATGAAGGCAGTCCCTTTTCTCATTGCAAGACAGAGCGGAAAGCAGATACGGTTCTTTCAACCGCAGAATCATCGATCCAATAATGCGTTACGAGGCGGAAACGCCGCGGGCCGGAGGCGCTGACCAGGATGCCATAATCCTTCAGTTTGGCGGTTATTTCAGCGGTGGACAACTTCACATGCGAGGCAAGATCGAAGAAGACCATATTGGTCTGCGGCGCGCCATCCAGAACAATCGCATGGTTCTCACTCAGGCCCTCGGCAAGATTGCGCGCGCGTGTGTGGTCTTCGCCCAACCTGCGGGTCATCTTCTGCAAGGCAATCAGCCCGGCCGCGGCCAGGATCCCGGCTTGGCGCATCCCGCCACCCAGCATCTTCCGCAGGCGGTGGGCGCGCTTGATAAATTCCTTATCGCCGCACAGCACCGAACCCACCGGCGCACACAAGCCCTTACTCAAACAAAACATAACCGAATCAACCGGAGCGGTTAATTCCTTGACATTCACATTCAGTGCCGCGGCGGCATTGAATATACGCGCACCGTCGAGATGAACTTTCAGCCCGCGCGGGTGGACAAAGTCCGCGATGCGACGCGTGGTTTCGGGAGTCTGCACGGTGCCGCCGCAATGATTATGGGTGTTCTCCAGGCTTACCAGGCGGGTGACCGGCTCATGCGGATCATCGGATCGAAGCGCGGCTTCGATATCCGAAATGAGCAGGGAACCATCCGGCTGGTTATCCAACTGGCAGGAGTGGACCCCGCCCAACACTGAAATCCCGCCGGCTTCATGCAAGTAGGTATGGTTCTGCTTGCCAAGAATGACTTCATCGCCGCGCTGGCAGTGGGCGAGGATTCCGGCGAGATTGCCCATCGTCCCGGAGGGAACGAACAAGGCGGCCTGCTTGCCCAGCATGTCCGCAGCCATTTCCTGTAAACGGTTGACGGTCGGGTCATCGCCATATACATCGTCGCCCACTTCGGCATTTGCCATGGCTGCGCGCATTTCGGGCGTAGGCCTGGTCACTGTATCAGAACGAAGGTCTACATATTCCATTTACATTTTCCTTTCAAGAACTTCTTAAACACAAAGTACACAAAGGGACACAAAGTGAAAGACTCCTAACCCGGACAAGCCGGAAACAAAAAGGATTCAAACACAAAGGGCACAAAGGGACACAAAGGGACACAAAGGAAATCTTTTGTGAACACCTATGATGAAAATCCTTGCACAAAAAGCAAGAATTTCAGTTGTAAAATATTAATGGCTTTCGCCTTCGCGACTTTGATGCGGGTCAAGATTAACGCATCTACTCATGAGCCACGGAATTCCTAAGATCAGCGAGCGCATGAACCAGTTCATCGGGCAAGGGGGCTTCAAAAGTCCTCGCCTGCTTTTCGTCGGGCAGGAGGATCTTGAGTTTTTGTGCATGAAGAAAATGGCGATCCAAGGCCAGACTGGGTTTCTTCCTGCCGTAGATTTTATCGCCAACAATCGGGCAGCCGAGCATGGCGCAATGCAAGCGGATTTGATGCGTGCGGCCGGTCAGCGGATGGAATTCAAGCAGGGTATGCTGAGGAAACGATTCGAGCGTTTTATACTCACTGACCGCCTGGCGGCCCTTGCCTTCCGAAACAATCGCCATCTTTTTGCGGTGACTCGGGTCGCGCCCAATGGAGGCTTCGACCCGGCCGGAGGGTGTGGGCGGTTTTCCATCCACCAGGGCAATATAGGTCTTCTCCACTTTACGCAAGCGGAACTGATCCTGCAGCCAGTGATGCGCCTTATCATTCTTAGCCAGCAGGATCAGACCGGAAGTATCCTTATCGAGCCGATGCACCACACCGGGACGCTCTTCACCACCGATGCCTTCGATATCGGGTTCATAGCCAAGCACGGCATGCACCAAGGTTCCGGTGTCATGCCCCGCTGCAGGATGCACGACCATGCCCGCCGGTTTATTGACAACGATCACATCCTCGTTTTCAAAAATAATATCCAGAGGAATATTTTCGCCGACCAAATTCGATGGCACGGGCGGTGGAATGCGAACTTCGACCACGGAACCAGGCCCCAGCATTTGCCCGGACTTTTTGGCGGGAGCGCCGTTCACCAAAACCAACCCGGCTTTGATCAGGGCCTGCAAGCGGGCGCGCGAATAATCCGGCAGGGACTCAACCAGGAAATGGTCGAGACGCTCCTCGTCCGGTTTTTGGAAGCGAAGGGTGAAAATTGAATCGCTCACGAATTTACATCGATTCTGGCGGCCGCGGCCTTCTTCTCGGCGCGCTCATTCAACCAAACCCCCAGCAGCAGAATCACAACGCCCACCGAAATGGATGAATCGGCAACATTGAAAACAGGAAAAGTCCCAATCGAGATAAAGTCCGTGACTTTCCCCATTAAGATACGATCCACCAGATTGCCCGCGGCGCCCGCCAATTGCAAGACAAGCGCAGCGCGCAGCGTCCAATCGCGGGCTTCGATGCGCGGAAAATAATAAAAGATCAAGCCGATCACGAGGATGGCCAATGCCGTAAAAACAGGGTTGCCGTTTTGGAACGAGCCAAAGGCTGCGCCGCTGTTCGACCAATTCACGATACGAGCATACGGACTCAGCCAGGATAATCCAGCGGGGAGCCACATCGTATCAAAGGGCAGATGGGTGCGCACCAGCCACTTGGTGCATTGATCGAAGGCCACGATCACGGCAGCCGGTAGAACGAGAATCAAATAATCACGCAAATAACGATTCAATCTTTCACCTCGAGATAAATTACACGCCAAACGTGCGTCCTATTGTACACCGATTGGATGGAGCAATCAGTTATCAGCAATCAGCGGTCAGCGGTTGGCGGTTGGCGGTTGGCCGTTAGCTTTGAGGATGGCGAGGCAGGGGTTGTGTCTAACCGATGAACACACGCGGCACACGCGCGCCGATGTTGGTCATCACTTCGTATTCGTTCGTGCCGGTCCAATCGGCAAAATCCTCGGCAGTGATGCCAGCGCCCAGCAGGATGACCTCATCACCCACCCCGGCCTCATCGCCGCCCAGGTTGACCATAAATTGATCCATGCAGACCCGCCCCACCTGCGGATATTTCTTTCCGTTGACGATCACTTGTGCATGATCCGTCATACGACGGAAATAGCCATCGGCGTAACCGCAGGGTATGGTCACGATCCTGGCCGGGACTTCAGACTGCCATAACGATCCGTAGCTGACCGGCCTGCCGGGCTTTGTGATCTTGCTATACACCACGCGCGAATGCCAGGTCAGGGCAGGCTTGACTTCGACAGTTTTCCTAACGCCGCGTCCCGGATACACGCCATAGAACATCACGCCGGGGCGGACCATATCAAAATAACTTTCGGGCAATTGCAGGATGGCGCCGGAGTTGGCCGTATGACGAAGCGGCGGGTGAGGCGCGCCAAGCTCTTCATAAATATGCAGGACGGCTTGAAAGCGCTCCAGCTGCAGCCTGGCATGTGTCAAATCAGCCGAGTCGGAATTTGCGAAATGCGTGAAGATACCTTCGATATTCAGATGGCTGCATGACAAAGACCTTGAGATGAAAGGTTCCGCTTCATATTCATGCACGCCGAGGCGCTCCATGCCGGTATCAATCTTTAAATGAACCTTGAGTTTTACCTGAGCCGCACGTGCGGCCTGTTCGGCAGCCTCGAGCAACTGCATGGAGGAAGCCGCCAACGTCAAATCATGTTGAATAAAGGCCGGGATTTGTTCCGAAAGAGTTCCGCCCATGACGAGGATGGGTTTCTCGATGCCCATCTCCCGCAGATGAATCCCCTCCTCCACAATGGCCACGCCGATGTAGTCGGTATAAGGCGCAATATAGGGCGCGACACCATCCACGCCGTGACCGTACGCATTGGCCTTCAAGACGGCCATCACTTTTGCGGGAGCGACTTTGGCACGAATAGCTTCTAAATTTTGTTTCAATTGAGGCAGATTGACTTCGAGGTAGGTTGGGCGCATGATGCTATTCTAAGGCGTAAAACGTAAAAAGTAAAAGGGAAAAGGGGAAAGGGGAAAAGGGAAAGGGGAAAAGGGAAATTGCGAATTACGCTTTGCGCTTCAGTTCGGAATTGAACGCGGATGACACGTAAGAGAGAGGAACCACCAAGTCACGAAGACTCAAAGGCACCGGACGAAGGGAGTCGGGAATAGCTGATTGGGGCTGGCAGGCAAACACAAAGATTTAATGGATTGCAAATTTTATCGTAGAGTTCGTAGAAAACTTTACTCATTTAATTCGCTGGGGGCAAAGCCCCCAGACCCCCGCTTCAGCACTCCCTTCGGTCGCAGAAATCCAGAATTCAGCATTTTAGAACTAAGGAAGTGAGCGGGAGCAACGAAAACCGATGAGGTTGACGGCATTCGTCGGAACGTACCCGTAGCGGCCGGCAGAGCGCACACTGACATTGTTGTAGTACCACGAGCCGCCCCGCAACACTCG
>PMLN01000240.1 GCA_003158885.1 Anaerolineae bacterium | reverse complement strand
CTCCCACAACATCACCGTTTTGTCGAATGACCCTGAGGCCAGCAGTTTCCCGTCCGGCGAGAAGGCGACACTAGTCACAAAGTCATTATGGCCCGTCAGCGTGCGCACTTCCTGCCCGCTAGCTACATCCCACAACTTCACCGTTCCGCTAATCAACCCGGAAGCCAGCAGTTTCCCATCCGGCGAGAAGGCCACACTGTTTGCCATGCCTGTAGGGTTCTCCAGAGTGCGCACTTCCTGACCACTTGCCACATCCCACAATATTATCGTACTGTCCCATGACCCTGAAGCCAGCAGTTTCCCGTCTGGCGAGAAGGCGACACTAGTTACCTTGTTATGACCCGTCAGCGTGTGCACTTTTTGCCCGCTGGCTACACCCCACAATATTATCGTACTGTCCCATGACCCGGAAGCCAGCAGTTTTCCATCCGGCGAGAAGGCGACGCTCATTACCTGGTCAGTATGACCCAACAGTATGCTCCATGTAGGTGACTGCTCTTGATTTGACAACAAATCAACAATCTCCTTCTGAACATCTTGTGCGGAAGGAGGACCTCCTGTCAAAGGAGATGTGCCGTAGATTATCAAAGGACAACTACTCGATGACTCGGGCCCGTAAATCCTTGCAAAATCCACCACTTTTCCCGTTTGGATATTGATGAGGCTGATCTCAACAATATCCATTGCTGTGGGCACATAAGTTCCGCCTCCGGGCTCAGGCTGCCCATTAGCTGAATACGGGCCACACCTACCGTAAACCTCAGTACCTCCGTTTTGAACAGCAACAACATAGCGCAAGTCTGCGGGTGTCGTGGCTGTCCACTCTTCAGGCAGGGTTATGCCAGACTCAACATCGGGGCACAGTCGGGCTACCGCCTGTCCACCAGTGGAGACGCCCACGGCCGGCGAACTTGTCGGACTCATTTGACAGGCTGTCGTGACGACATTCGCGATAATTTCTTCAGGCGATTCCGTGGGGGTTGAAGTTGCTGCAGGTGTTGAAGTTGCGACAGGTGTTGGAGTCAATGGCGGTGCAAACAATCCGCTCGACCCGCAGCCTGAGATTATTAAACTTATCAGACAACAAATGATGGAAATATTCTTTTTCATAGTTGATCTCCATGGACACTATTAACAGGATATATCATACCTCTTTATATTCCACATACCGTTTGTCATAAAAAAGAAGGTCTTATATCCTGTAATCAAATATCAGAATTTTCCCAGGCCAAGCCAGGCGAATGTGCCTGGGGCGGTTCCTGCTCTTGCAATAATTAGGATCAGCGAGCAGTCGAACTGCCACCCACAACTTAAACACAAAAAGGCCGGACAAATGTCCGGCCTTTTTATTCCAATAACCATGACCCATTCACCATTTACTATTCACCATTACTCCGCCTCACGCTTTACGTAATATATTTTTTTAGATCATGTTCGACGGCATACGCCGCAGCTTCTGCGCGGTTGCTGACGCCCAATTTCAAGAAGATGCTGGAGGCATAGTTCCGAACGGTGCCCTCACCCAGGAAAAGGGTCTGGGCGATTTCCTTGTTGGTCTTGCCGCCGGTGAAGAGCAGAAGCACGTTCCGTTCCTGTTTACTGAGCTTGATGAATGCGACCGCATCTTTTTCATCCCCCGCCTTGCGGACTTCCTGCATGACGCGCTGGGTCAAAGCGGGATCGAGAAGTCCATCGCCGCGCCCGACCGCTTCCAAAGCCTTGATCAAGTCATCACTGCCAATTTCCTTCAGAACGTAGCCGGAGGCGCCGGCACTGATGGCCGTCAGCAGCATTTCGTCGGTGGCGTAGGAAGTCAGCATGAGGACTTTCGTTTCGGGAAATAATTCGACAATCTCCTGGCAGGCTTCGATGCCCGAAGTGCCAGGCAGACGAATATCCATGATGACGATCTCCGGATGGAGTGCAGCCACCAGCTCGATCGCTTTACGCGCCGATCCCGCTTCCCCCACGACCTCAAATTGAGGATAGCGTCCAATAAGCGACTTCAAGCCCAAACGGACCAGGGCGTGATCGTCCACTAAAAGAACTCTTTGTGGCAACATATAGTTAATTTAACTCCAATTTATCTGAAATCAGTATAGCCCTTAAAGGAGTTCCTGAACAGAGTGCGCGCGGAGTACGAAATCTTCGCGAAAGCATCCTGATTCGACATTAACCATCTGATGTTACGCAGAAGGTCACCGCAGCCCTACCCCCAGCCCTCCCCAAATCCGACGAGAAAAATTTTAGATGAAGATTCGAGGGTCGGATCGTCGGTATTTAGGGAGGGAGTTAAGGCCCTACCCTCGGTCCCTCCCCAAATCCCCCAACCATCGGGGATATTTGGGGAGGGAGAATAGATGAAAGACAGGTTACTGCGTAAGGTGAGTTAACCAGCATTCATGACCCATGCTCATTTGGGTGTAATAATAGGCAAGACATTTTGACATAACGTGGAGACCCGCCCCTACATTTTACCTGGCGCGCAAGAAAGAAATGATGGCCCCCAAACCGCCAATGAGCAGAAAACCTGCAATGACCAAGCCGAGCGGCACCGAACTTGGGCGGCGCGTTTCGTCCACGAAAACGGGCAGCGCCACCGCTACCGCAGGAGTGAAGGTGGCGAGACGCGTGGCGGTGACGGCCGGGATCAAGGCCGCAACCAGGGTGGGATTAATCGTTGGCGTGGAGGCCGGTGTCGGCGTATCGGGGAACGGAATATTCGGCAGGCTGGCCCCGCTCGTCAGGGATACATAAGGCGCATAGATCCATGCGACCGAATTGGGGATGCCCAGGTAACGGATCTCGATCCAGTCCAGCCCTTCGGCGCGCCCCAGCGCGGGAGCCTGTTCGCCAGCCAGCATGACGCCCACAGCCGGATAGTTGTAACTGCTTGGCCCGGCATATACATCCACCTGATCGAAGTTCGTATAAACCGTCACCACTGGACCGGAGGGCGTACCGGTAACAGTCGGGATCGAGCCGGTGGATTGTTGTGCGTAAACAAATACCGGCGCGTACATATTCAATCCTACGAACAAAAGGAACGCTAAAAGGAGAACACCAAAGACGATCAGCTTACGCGGACGCATTACTTACGGCTCACAACCGAAACCACCAGACCCAGCACGCCGATCAGGCCCAAACCGATGATCACCAACCCATAAGGAAAGTTTGTTGAATCCGGGGCTTGCGCATCGGAAAATGTGGGGATGGATAGCGGCGCAGGCGGCGTGAAGGTCGGCAGACGCGTTTGTGTCGGCTTGGGAATCAGCGTGGCAACCAGCGCAGGATCAATCGTCGCGACCGCGAACGGTGTAAACGTGGGCGGCGGCTCGATGATCGGCGGGGAACCGGTTAATGTCACAAAGGGCGCGTACACCCACCCCACCCCATTCGGCCCAGAAGGAAAAGAGATTTCAATCCAATCGTGGCCGGCGGTGATCGCCAGGGCGGCAGCCTTTGCCCCAACCGCAATTTGCCCGATCGGGCTGCCATAATAAACCGAACTTGGACCGGCGCGCACATTGACGAACGGCTCGGTGGTATAAGTATTGGTAATATAAGCGCCTTGTGAACTTACGGCAACGGTCGGCGTGGAGGCATCCTGGGCGCGCACGGGAACTGCTGTCGGGATCATCAGCGCCAGACCAAAAACGGACGCGAGGATCACAACCCCCACTGAGAGTCGAAACCAAAACTGATTCATTTCGTTATATTACCTGAGTTTGTATGTTATTCCGAGATTCTTCGCCGCTACGCGGCTCAGAATGACATGTTGAAATTTGGATTTCAAAACACTACCTGAAAGAGAATTCGTTTCGAGATTATAATCTAAAATATGGAACGGCAAATTTATCACGGCGATCTAAATCCATCCGATGCAGCCCAGGCCCTCCTGGCCGAATTCAACCGCGGCAATTTACGCGCCCAAATCCTCGGGCAGGCCGATCACCTGGCGGTGCAGATCGGAACCCGGCCGGGCGCGGCCTCCGGAGGCCAGACCGCGCTGACGGTTTCCATCCAAAAAGTGGCCGACGGTATCATGATCCAGCTTGGACAGCAGGAATGGATGGGCACGGCCACCTCGCTGGGCTGGACCGTGATGGCGGCCTTGCAGAATCCGTTCAGCTTGATCGGACGCCTGGATGACCTGGCACAGGATGTGGAAAACCTTCAGCTGCATGAACATGTTTGGAATATCATCGCCCAGGCCGTCCAGGCGGCCGGCGCAAGCCATCAACTCTCGGAGCGATTGAACCGCGTGGCGTGTGAGTATTGCGGCACGGCCAACCCGGTCGGAGAAGGTGCCTGCATTGCCTGCGGCGCGCCGCTGGGCAAATCGCAGCCAAGCACCTGTTCCAACTGCGGCTTTGTTGTCCAGCCGGGCGAAATGACCTGTCCCAACTGCGGCTCATTGCTTAACAAAACCTAACAAAAGTTTGTCATTTTTTCAACGCGAAGAGCGCGAAGTACGCCAAGAAAAAGAAATCTTTGCGTTCTCTACGCCGCCTGCCCTTGTTCTTTGAGGGTTGCGCGAGCACAGCCTTTTTCACGCCAAGACGCCAAG
>PMLN01000101.1 GCA_003158885.1 Anaerolineae bacterium | reverse complement strand
TTTTCAGATTCAGTAACTTGTTCGACCTGGATTTCTTTGTTTTCATTTTCATCCAGCGCGCTTGCCAACTGGCTGGCCTGCGAGCGGATGGTGCTGAAAGGCGTCTCGGCATCGAAGACCATTGCCAGCAGCATACCTTCCGCAAGGGGTGTGGCGTACAGCATATGCTCGGCTTTGGTGCTTTCCAGCCTCACAAAGCGCAGGAGATCGCCGCCTTTTTCACTGTCCCAGTTGCGGGACAGGGTCTTTGCTATTTCCTGGGCGGCAGCTTGTGAGAGCTGGCCTGCATAGGCCCACACTTCATTGTCGCGTGTGATCAAAGCCGCCTGGGATGAACTTGCGAGTGTAAGGCTTGTTAAATGCTGGGCGGCTTTATTGACGTCGCTCAACCAGGGCAGGCTGCCCGTTGTCTTGTTATCGCTTTCGGTTTCTGTTTTCGAGGCAGAACTAGAGTTGTTTTCGGTCGTTCCTGAAACAGTATTGAGTAATTCACGTACCTGGAAGGGTTTTCGTACCAGTGTCCAGGGCCGGATTGAATCAAATGTGGGGGGTGTTTCATCCTGCGCCAGGACGAAAAGTTTTATATTCGGGATGATCGTGCGCAGGGATTGCCCGACTTCTTCCACCCAGGCTTCTCCCAAATCGAGATCCAGGAACGCCAGCTTGCAAGACTCTTCATCGGCGCGGACAATGGCNNAGCAGAGTCTATCACGCCTAGCTTTCGCGGACAAGTGGATGAACGTTCCGACTCCATTATAGATTGTCGATGCTGGTTTTGAACTCTAAAACCCAAATACATTGATGAAACATTGATCCCATGAGGATGTCGAACCAGGGTTTCCAAGTCGGATTTACTAATGGATTATTTCAATGCCCTGTTTGACTTTGTAGTTAATGTCATCCAATGCAAGGGAGATAAACATAATATCACCCAAAATATTCATCTAGACAACTTGACTTTACTCATTCATTGTGCTATTTATAAAGAAAATTTATTGAGGTTGGCAAATGCATCGCGAGCGAGTGTCTGAAAATGTATTCTGGTTCCAGAGTGAGGTTTATGCACAGGTGACGGCCGGGGTGGTCGCGGGGCCGCAGTGGGCTGTGGTGATCGATACGCTGGCTCTCCCCGATGAGACATTGGGTATGCGCGAGTTCATCGAGCATGAGCTGAGCGTACCAGTCCGTTATGTGATCAATACCCATTATCATGCCGACCACGCCTGGGGAAATTGTTTCTTTCCCGGTGCGACCGTGATCGGCCACGAACTGTGCCGCACCCTGCTTGACCAGCGCGGAAGGCCATCATTGGAAGCGGCGCAAAAGCAAAACGCCGCGCTCCGCCAGATCAAAATTGTCCTGCCGCATCTGACCTTTGCCGCCGGAGAAATGAACCTGCGCGTCGGCAAGAAGAATCTGAATATCCTGCCGGCGCCGGGGCACAGCAGCGACGGCATTGCAGTACTGGTCGAAGAAGACCGCATCCTTTTTGCAGGCGATGCGTTCATGCCTCTCCCCTACATTGTGGACGGTGATATTGAAGATATTGCCGCCTCCATTAAAAAGATCGGGCGCATGGGATTGGAGAACATCATCCAGGGCCACGGCGATATCATCCTGCGCGGTGAAATCGACGCGGCGGTCAGGGAGAATCTCACATACATCACCAATATCAAGAGGTTCGCCAAAGCCGCGGCGCGGCGCAAGTCTGTGGATGAGACACTCGATTCGATCCGGATTGAAACGTGTGGGAAAAGCCGTGTCCATCTGGGCGGCCTGGCCGAAGGTCTGCATAAGCGCAATCTGCGGGCATTGATCAAGCAGGCGCGCGAAAAATAAGCGCCTCATTAAACGTAAAGAACAGGCCAAACAAGGCCTGTTCTTTACGTTTAATCCGATTGCTTCGTCTCTTCATCCTTCTTTTTCCAGGGCCGCCAACCATGAAACCGTTCGCGTCCCTCCATCAAAGCCTTGATGTTGGGACGCAAGGCCCAAAGAAGAATGAAGAAGGTGACCACACCGTAGGCAATATATTGCCATTGAACGATATATCCTTGAAAATAAAGCACAGCAAAAATCACCGTGGCTGTGAGCGCAATGCTGATCGTGGCGAGGGAGGCATACCCTACACCAAATAACATCAGAAGCGGTATGGGTGTACCCACCACGACCATCCACCACAACGGCCATGCCAAACCAATGGCCCCACCGGCGGTCGTGGCGCCGCCAGCTCCGCCGCGCAAACGCAACTTTCCTGCCTGATTGCGTTCCGCGAGAAAGATGGAATAGTTGTGTCCAAGCACCGCCGCAACCGGGGCCAGCACTTCGATCCAGATATTCGATGAGAATGTACGCGCCAGCCAGGCAGCCGCGATGCCTTTGAAGATATCGAACAGCGCGGTGGCAATCCCGGCCCAACAGCCAGCCGCGCGCATGACATTGGTTCCACCGGTCCTCCCGCTGGCAATCTGGCGGACATCCTTACCGGTTGCCAGTTTTACAATCACCAGGCCGAACGGGATCGCTCCAATAATATATGCCAGCAGGATCACACCGGCATCCATCCATATCTGCATCACTGCTCCTCCGTTTTTGGCAAAAGCTGTAACACGTAAAATCCGCTAAGGTTGCTCGTTCTCAATCACTTTCAGGCTTACTTCTCTAACCTGCTTATTTTCGATCCAAAAGCCGCGCGCATTCCATTTGCCTTTCACCGGCGACCATATCACTTGCGTAACGGGATATGCGGCTTCCTCGATATCGGTAATTGAAACCATTTCCGGCCCTGCCGGGTGCGAATGGAAAATCCCAATCAGTTCGAGTTTATGTGCGTCGATCCAATCCAACGCCCTGAGCTGTTCCTTCGGATCCATCACAAACCTCACCCGGCTTTGCGCCTGGTTTCCGACCAATAAAACTTCCTCCACCGAATTATTCTTCCCCGCCAATAACCCGCAAGCCTCCAGCGGCGCATGAGCCTGGACATGAGCGAGCATGAACTCCCAATGGCTTCGTTTGAGATGCAATTCCATTATTGGATTATGGCCGCCGCAATCCATGCGGCAGCCAGAACGATCCCCGGTTCAAGCGCTGCCCGGCGCAGGGGAATATCTTCATTGAGGTTGGAAGCAAGGGCCGTAAGAGCATACAAGGGGCCAAGCAATATCAAGCCGAACTGCAGGGGAGAAATCGGCCAATAATGCGAACCGGCCGCGATCTGAGTGCAAGCCAGCGCAATGCCGATTGCCCACGGAAATTCCCAATGACTGCTCAAACGCAGATGAAGTGTACGCAGTGCAACCAATCCGGTAGCGACGAAGACGGCAGGCGCAATGAGAAACAGGCGCGTACCCACCGCCCGCAGTGCAATTACCAGCATGAGCAGCAAGGCATAAGAAAGTGCGCTCAACCCTGCGGAAGCGAGCGCGTAGGTGGGAGCGCCCGTATCCACGGAAACATATTCTGCGGCAAAGACGGAAACGAGAATCCCCGCGCTGATGGCCAGGCCAATCCACCAGAGCGTGCCGAATGGCAAAATATTCAAGCTAATACCGATGATCAAGGCGGTCAACGTGGGTAACAGCCAATGTTCAATGGCATTCCCCGGCCGGGAAGGATGGCTGTGCAGGAGCCAATTCATTCCGGTAGCGGTCAGGCCGGTCGCCATCAGGATCATCACGGCGCTCAGGGTGAGAGGATAGGCAAAATAAAAACCGGGCAACTGCAGGGTCAAAGTAAAGCCCGGGGCATTGATCAGGCGCGCAAGCGCATAGGCAAGCAGAACCGCGGCGGTGAGCACACCCACACGGTTCCCATCCGGCAAATAATGTTCTTCCTGTGGCATAACCTGATTTTACCCGATATAGAGGGTATAGCGCAAAAGTATCGGTAAGTTTTCTCGAAATGCACAAAACACCTATTTTGCAGCCGCTTTTACGCCTTTTTGCACTCAGATTGATAAAGTCATCTACAGTTTTGCGCTATACCCCGATATAGAAGTTAACGAACCCTGATTCGGACGGTATGGTAGAATCAANNGCGCATATTACCGCGATCCTATTACCGTTGGTACTCGACCTGCTCTTATGGCTTGGCCCGCACATCAGCATGAACCAACTGATCCAGCCCTGGCTGGCCCAGTTCCAAAGTTTTGCTTCGAATATGGGTATTTCTGCCAGCGACCTCAAGAACACGATGGATATGTACACCCAATTCTTCCAGCAATTCAACCTGCTCAGCATTTTGCGAACCTTTCCCATCGGAGTTCCGAGCTTGATGAGCGGCGAGGCGCCTACTCTGTCTCCATTGGGCACACCGACCACCTGGCAAATCGATTCTTTTGGAAGTCTTCTAGGTCTATTATTCCTTCTTACCATCTGCGGCTGGATTCTCGGCGGCTTCTACTTTCGCTGGATCGCGGCGCTGGTCCTTCCCGAAACATCCGTCTCAAGCGGAAGGGCTGTTATGCAGACGGTGCTTTACTCCCTCCTGTGGCTCGTGATCGCATGGATCATTGGTTTTCCGATCGGACTGGTTCTATACGTTTTCTTCACCATCAACTCACTGCTCGGAGAAGGCGCACTGTTGATCCTAGTCTTCCTGTCCATGTGGTTGATCGTGCCAATTTTCTTCTCCTCCTTTGGAATATATCTTCGCAAGCAAAACGTGTTCATGTCCTTCCTGAGCGGTCTTCAACTGACCCGTTTCGCATTGCCTGCCAGCAGTTTGTTTGTTCTGACGATGCTGTTGATCGGCATCGGGTTGAACTTCCTGTGGCAAATTCCGGCCAATGATTCGTGGCTTACCCTGGTCGGGATCCTCGGGCACGCTTTTATCATGACAGCCTTGCTCGCATCGTCATTCATTTATTACCGGGATACCAGCGCGTGGCTGCAATCTGTAATCGAAAGATTGCGCGCAACCACGCCGACAACACAAGCATAATTTCGCCTGATTGCGGCACGGACGATCCGTTCCGCAATCCCATGTACGGAGGATTTTGTGGCTGAGAAGAAAGAAAAAAATAACGCCAGTTATGAAGCAAAAGATATTCAAGTACTGGAAGGCCTCGAGGCGGTTCGAAAGCGTCCCGGCATGTACGTGGGCGGCACGGACATCAAAGCCCTGCATCATCTTGTTTATGAAGTTGTAGATAACTCGATTGACGAAGCACTGGCAGGCGTTTGTGACCGCATCGACATCGCCATTCATCCAGATTCCAGCGTCACCGTTCAGGATAATGGACGCGGCATTCCGGTCGGTACGCATCCCACCAAGAAAATATCCGCATTAGAAGTCGTAATGACCACACTTCACGCCGGCGGAAAATTCGGCGGCGGCGCATACAAAGTTTCCGGCGGCTTGCACGGTGTGGGCGTCAGCGCGGTCAACGCGCTTTCCGAGTGGTGTGAAGTTGAAGTGCGGCTGGATGGACAGGTTCATTTCCAGCGTTACGAACGCGGTTACCCCAAAGCTCCAGTGAAAGTGATCGGGAAGGCAACAGCCGGTGAACATGGGACCAGAACCACGTTCAAGTATGATCCACAAATCTTCAAAGAGGAAATGGATTTCCGCTTCGATACGCTGGTTCAACGGTTCCGAGAAATGGCATTTGTCACGCGCGGGGTGATGATCCACTTTTTGGATGAGCGCACGGACCGCCAAATGACGTTTTATTTCGAGGGCGGCATCACTTCCTTCGTCCGCTATTTGAATCGCAACCGCGAGAATCTTCATCCGGTGGTGTATGTTGAGAAGGATATGGAAGGCATCGGCATCGAGGCCGCCATTCAATATACCGACGCGTACACCGAATCCGTTTATTCGTTCGCCAATACGATCAACACCATAGATGGCGGCACGCATCTGACCGGCCTGCGTTCGGCCGTGACGCGCGTGGTCAACGATTATGCGCGCAAGAATGGCCTGCTCAAGGATGCCGATCCGAATTTTTCCGGAGATGATACGCGCGAGGGGCTGACCGCCATTGTTTCGGTCAAGCATCCCGATCCGCAATTCGAATCGCAAACCAAAGTCAAGCTTATGAATCCCGAAGTGCAAACCTACGTTCAGCAGATCGTGGGTGAATCTTTCGCAACCTTCCTTGACGAGAATCCGCAGGCTGCAAAATCGATCATCGCCAAGTGTCTGACTTCGGCCCGCGCCCGCGACGCGGCACGCAAAGCGCGCGATTTGGTCATTCGCAAATCGGCGCTTGAATCCCTAACATTGCCCGGCAAATTGGCTGATTGCTCCGAACGCGATTCGTCCAAGACGGAGTTGTACATCGTGGAAGGCGATTCGGCTGGCGGTTCTGCCAAGCAGGGACGCGACCGTCATTTCCAAGCCATTCTTCCATTGCGCGGCAAGATCATGAACACCGAACGTGCCCGTCTCGACAAGATTCTATCGAGCAATGAAATCAAGGCATTAATCTCCGCACTCGGCACCGGCATCGGCGATAATTTCGATATAGAAGGCTTGCGCTATGGACGCATCATCATCATGACCGATGCGGATGTGGACGGCAGTCATATCCGAACCCTGCTGCTGACATTTTTCTTCCGCTACATGCCGCACTTATTCGAAGACGGCCACCTTTACATTGCCCAGCCTCCGCTTTACCGTGTGGCCCACAAAAATCAGGTCAAGTACGCTTATAGCGACCAGGAAAAAGATAAATTGGTCAAGGAGATTGGGAACGACAAGGCGAATATCCAGCGGTATAAAGGTCTCGGCGAAATGAACCCAATGCAGTTGTGGGAGACAACGATGAACCCGGATAACCGAACCCTGCTCCTCGTCACAGTGGATGATGCGGCGGAGGCCGACCGCACCTTCGATATGCTCATGGGCGATGCGGTGGATCCACGAAAACGGTTCATCCAGACCCATGCAAAATATGTGAGAAATCTCGATATTTAGTTCCAGAAGGCGGGGCGGAAATTGAAGGTCTGCCCCGCCGCCGATTCATGGCTTTGTCATGAAAGTACCATATTTTACCTGGTATAACCCGCATAAAATATAACAAGTTTTCTCCCGGTCCATTTTGCCATGACATTCGCTAACCGTTCAAATACCTTCCTCAACCAAGCCCTGCAAGGCATCACGTTCGTCTATCAATTGGTGGCAGTCGCGACCTTTATCACTGCGCTTTTCCTAGCCAATTGGTGGACGAGTTTTCCCTTCATCGGCGCATTCTACGAACATACCATGGTATTCAACGGTGTGGTTCCCAGCGGGCCAGATTCGTCCTGGGATCTCCGTAATCAGGGCATAAAACTGGGTGACCAGCTCATTTCGGTCAACGGTCAGGCAGTTCACAGCACGGTCGAAGTTCAACGCATCCTGAGTAGTTTTCAGCCCGGCGATCAAATCCCCGTGATCGTTCGTTCCGCCGATGGGGTCCAGAAAACTTATAACGTTACGCTGAACACTTTTCCACTCCAGGATCGGATCACGTATTACATCATCCCGATTTCATTAAGCCTGGTATTTCTTGTCCTAAGCATTTGGATATTTGCCATCCGCCGAAGAGAAACCGCCGGACGCGCATTTGCCCTGTTCGCATCTTCATTCAGCATGGGCGCCGGCTCGCTCTTCGACCTGTATACCACCCATAGTTTGACTTATTTCTGGACTCTAAGCCTGGCAATAGGGGGTGGTGCATTAGTGGATCTTGTATTGGCTTTTCCGCAGGAAGCCGGTTTTATCGTTCACCGTTCTTATCTGCGCTGGGCAGGTTACGTCATTGCACTGATCCTTTGCGGGTATGCCTATACGACCTTATTCAATTTCGCCCAACCCACCAGCTATATTCCGGCCTGGCAATACCTTTACATTTTCGTTGGCTTATCCAGTCTCACCTATATTCTATTCAACGTTTATTATAGTATTGCGGCACCTTCGCCCGTAATCAAAGCCCAAGCGCGCACGATCCTGACAGGAGCCGTGTTCGCGCTGGGTCCTCTCACAATTTGGCTTCTCGGTACGCTTTTTCATCTTTTCGAATTTTCACCTTATTTACTTATCCCCATCATTTTTTTCCCATTAACCCTGGGTTACACCATCCTGCGATTCCGTTTCCTGCGCACGGATGATTGGGTGCGCCAGGGAGTCATTTATGTGCTCCTGACCGTTTTGATCGTGGGAGGATATGCCTTGCTGGTCAGCGGATTGAGTCTGATCTTCAAAGCAGCCATGCCAGCCTCGAATCCGATCTGGGTGGGCGGATTGGTTTTTGTCATCGCAATTTCCCTTGATCCGCTGAGGGTTCAAGTGCAAAGTTTTGTGGATGCCGCCTTCTTCCGAGGCCGGCGCGCATACGCTGAGAACATTCAAATTTTCACACGAGACTTGAACAGCGCACTCGACGTGAACGTGATTGGCCAAATTCTGCGCAGACAGATCAACACCACACTCGGGCCGGACCGCCTGCACATTTACGTGTATGATCCGCTTAACGATCAATATATATCCCAACTCGATGAAGACGGACACCCCAGCACCGATATCCGCTTCTCGGCCAGCGGCGCCCTCGCACAATATTTTGGTTCGGAACGATTACCTCTATATCTGGACGAGACCTCCCTGCCTGAAAATTTGAAGGTTGAGCAAACGCGGCTGGCCTTATTGGGAGCGCGCCTCTTTATTGCACTGTCTGGTGATGGAAAACCTACCGGCTGGCTGGCCCTGGGAGCGCGTTTTATTGGACAGCCCTATACGCCCCGCG
This sequence comes from Anaerolineae bacterium, assembly GCA_003158885.1. Taxonomy (GTDB): domain Bacteria; phylum Chloroflexota; class Anaerolineae; order Anaerolineales; family Villigracilaceae; genus Fen-1038. The sequence goes on along the minus strand of PMLN01000101.1, from coordinate 2,704 downwards.
ATCTGAGCTTTCTGGAAAACCTGTGCGACCAGTCCTCGGTTGCCATCCAGCGTATTCAGACGGTCGCCAACCTTGAGCAACGCGTACAGGAAATGAATGCCCTGACCCGCGTTTCCCAGGGCGTCAATGTGACCCTGACCTTTGATGATGTCCTTGAGTTGATCTATGCCCAAACGGCGCAGATCATACCCACTTCCCACCTGCACATTACGCTTTATAACCAAACCAACAATTATTTTTATTACGGTTTTTGCGTTGAAAATGGCGACCGCCTTGCAAACCGCGAAAACATTCCCTATCCGCCGAATACAGGTTTGAACCCTGAGATCATCCGCAGGGGCCGCCCCATCCTTACGCAGGACTACCTGCGTGAATGTCAGGCGCACAATACGGCTCCTGAAACGGAAGGCGTATTTGCCTGGATGGGGGTGCCGCTCAATGCAGGCGCCGAATCCATCGGCGCCTTGAGCGTTGGCAGCCATGATGCGGGCATTGCATATACCCGCAACCAGCTTAATCTGCTGCAGGCCATTGCCGATCAAACCGCAGGCGCAATCGTGAAGGCCCGCCTGCTGCACGAAACCCAGCAGCGAGCACGCCAGCTTGGCACTTTGAACGACGTAACCCGCCAACTGACTTCCACACTGGAGATCGAGCCCCTGCTTCAAAATATTCTCGACAGCGCCGTCACCATCCTAAATTGCGAAGCAGGAAGTTTATTCCTGGTGGATGAGCAGACGAAGGAATTAATTTTCACGGTAACCGTCGGGCCAGTGGCCAAGGACTTGCTGGGCCAGCGCATCGCGCACGGGAGCGGGATTGTCGGACGTGCAGTGACTACGCGCGGCCCGGTGATCGAAAATGACGTTAAGCATTCCGCCGGCTGGCGCGCAAACGAAGACGAGAAAACCGGCTTTGTGACACGAGCATTGATGGCCGTACCCTTGCAAATCAAAGACAACGTGATGGGCGTCATCGAAGTGATCAACCGCCGCGACGGCCTGCCTTTTGTGGATGAAGACCAGGCTTTGCTGACCGCCTTTGCCGGTCAGGCAGCTGTGGCACTGGAAAATGCCCGTCTCTATACGTTAACAGACCAGAAGCTTGCTGATCGCGTGGAAGAACTTTCCGTCATGCAGCGCATCGACCGCGAACTCAATGCCAGCCTCGAAATGGACCGCGCCATGCGTATCACACTCGAATGGGCCATGCGCCAATCCGGAGCGGATGCAGGGTTGATCGGCATGATCGAGGAGGGAAAATTGCACATCGTGGCGCAACAGGGTTATGAGGAATCCCTGGCAGGCTTCCAAAATCAAGTAATGCCGTTGACCCTGCCAGCCCTGAAAACAGCCGTTGAAACCGGCCAGCCACAACAGGTGACGCTGGATGCAAAGGGTATGGATGGGTTATTACCCGGCGCGCATACTCAAATTGTAATCACCATCCGCCGCGAAGCGGCGGTCATCGGGCTGGTTCTCCTTGAAAGCGTGAGCGATACACAGCAGGATATTGCCTTCCTAAATCGCTTGAGCGACCACGCCGCCATCGCGATCTCGAACGCCCAGTTATATGGCGAAGTTCAACGTGCCAATCTCGCCAAGAGCGAGTTTGTCTCTTTCGTGGCGCATGAACTCAAGAACCCGATGACTTCGATCAAGGGGTATACCGAATTGCTTGCGGCGGGGGCGGTTGGGCAAATCAACGAGATGCAGACCAATTTTCTGAATACCATTCGTTCCAATGTGGAACGCATGTCCACCCTGGTNNGTGGAAGTGAATGAATTGGTGGATGAAGTGGTGCGTTCCATTAAGCGCCAGGTGGAGGATAAGAAGCAGGGCATCAACGTAGAGATGTCACCCAGCCTGCCAAAGGTGTGGGCGGACCGCACACGTATTGGACAAGTATTAACCAACTTGGTCAGCAACGCCAACAAATATACGCCTGAGGGCGGGTGGTTGTTGATCGGCGCGGAAACATCCGAGAATCACTGGGATCCGGAAGGCGCCAGGCAGGTCGTTCATCTTTGGGTGAAAGACAGCGGCATCGGCATAAGCACCGAAGATCAACAAAAGATCTTTCAAAAGTTCTTCCGATCCGAAGACCAGAAAGCGCGTGAAGTGCCCGGTACCGGCCTGGGCCTGAACATTACCAAAAGCCTGGTTGAGATGCAGGGCGGACGCATTTGGTTCGAGAGTGAGTTCCGCCAGGGAACAACTTTCCATTTCACGGTGCCGGTTGCGGAGAGTTAGCGAATGATTGCATTTGTGATTGAAGGCAAAATCGTATGACGCTTCAAGCTGCTGTGGGAATCGCCCAATCGCTGGATGGACGCGAAGCCGGATTGCAGGCCGCACATCAGGCGCTTAACCGCCTCGGCCCAGGCACGCCTGGATTGGGCATCTTGATCGCATCACATCAATTTCAGGCCCGTGAAGTAGCAACGGGCGTTACGAGTTTATTAGGCGATGCGCCGTTGATCGGATTCAGTACACCGGCCGGATTAACAAACGCGGGTCAGCATACGAATTCCGTTGTGCTGGCTTTGCTTAAAGGCGATTTACAAGCCGAGGCGCATTGGCTTCCCGGCTATGCCCAGTCGGGGCGCGAGACCGCCGCGCGGTTCTTGCAATTGGCTTCAACTCATACCGATAATCGAGCCGCGCTCCTGTTTGCAGACGGCTTCAACGGGGATGCCGAACA
>PMLN01000094.1 GCA_003158885.1 Anaerolineae bacterium | reverse complement strand
GCGCTGGATATGGAAGGCAATGTATTCGAGTGGGTCCACGATTGGTATAACGAATCGTACTACCGCACGGGTCCGGCTCAAGATCCATTGGGCCCGGATACCGGCCAGGATCGTTCGGTGCGTTCCTCTGGTTATCGCAGCGCCAATGATCAGGTCCCGGCTTCGACGCGCTTTCATAAGCTTCCCACCGATCATGCCCGCGACCTCGGCTTTCGCTGTGTGGTAAAAGCCCCGTTCTTCTATGCGCCGATGTGCCAGGTCACCACTGTGGTAGGGCCTGACCTTGCTGGAACTCCCGGACCGGTTTCAGGCGCGCCCACCCCGCAGACCCTCAATATTTCGGTCGGCTATTCGGGCTGCGGTAAAGATTCCATTGCGGTGGTTTCCTTTAACGATAGTTTGAATCCCGATCCCCACGTAAGCATCACCGACCCGGTGCCGGCTGGCTGCTCGGTGAATCCGCCCGGCGGTCATGTTGCCCAGTGGACCTGCACGAGCGCCGCGGGAGTTGTGAACATGAACTCGTCTTGTGTCTATCCCGCGCCGCTGACGGCTTCCTGCCCGGCTAACTACAATTTGAGTGCAGGAATATGTGTATGGGATGGAAGTGGAACTGCCGGAGGGCAATGCCCGGCCGGTACGGTATATGACCCCGTAAATAAATGTTGCACTCTCGCACCCGGTGCTGGCGCGAGCTTCCTGGCTTGCCCGGCTGGAACGTTCTTCCAGGATATGGGTGGTGGGAGTTATCAATGCCTGCCCGGTGCAAGCGCCTGCAATGTGATTCCTGCACTGGCTTCAGTGGACGATCCGGCTGCAATTCAGGGTCCATGCGGTGCTAGACAGGGTAGCTGTAACTTGAATGCCAGCATATGCGAACGCCAGAAATATGGTTTCAGCGCCGCTCAATGTTGTTGCATAAACCCTGCCACTAAAAGTTGCGTCAAATAAAAGTTGCAAGGATGTGAAGAAAAGCCCTCGCTTGCACGGCGAGGGCTTTTCTTCGTAAATCTTGATTTCCAAAGTGGATCACCCAAATAGCCTATGGTTTCGGTGTGGCTGTCGAGAAGATGGATGACGGGTTGCCACTCCCCGGGGAGAGAATGAAGAAACCTGCTCCTACGATTTTGTTACCGACTTCGACAATTGTTTTGGGGTCCGAAGCATTGGTTTGTAATACCACGTCCACCAGGGTACCGGGCAGGCCAATAACATTAACGCCTGGATTGAGGTTCTGACTTAGGATGATCACCAGGTTGTTCGTTTTGCCTGCCGGTATGGCGGCAAAAATGATTTGTTGTCCCAATCCGTGCAATCCGCCCTTTTGTTTGTCTTTATATAGCACGATGAATTCTGCCTGGGGCACGGTGACCGTGTTGATCGTCAGGCTGTTGTTGACGATGAGTTGGTCTTTCACAGCAATATAAATGGGAGCGTTTGGATCTGTGCCGCTGCTATGGGGTATGAATGCTTTGGGCGTTGACGTTGCAGTGGGTGCAATTGTGGCTTTGGCAGTGCCGGCAGCTTTGGGTGTGGGTACAAGTGGCGTGTTTGCAATGGCAGTGGGTGTTTCGGTTGCGGGTTGGCAGGCCGCAAGCAAGAGACTGAAGAACAGCATAAATTTCAAGAGCTTCATGGTGTTTCCTTTTTCATTTTTTGGATATTGATTTCTTGGAAATCCAAGCTTTTTGACCATCCGCCTTTCAGGGCGGTACGGTTAATGGATTGTACCGTGAAAAAACGCGTCTAAGGCTTGGTTAGTATAAACCCATCCTTCCGGGCTGGGGTGTGAGTTTCGATCAATGCTGAAATAGCGGTTGCCATCCTGATCGACAAAATCAACGATGGGAAAGCCGTGAGCTGAAACTACATTTTGAAGTTTTGAATAATATTCCTGGCGTGCCTGCCAGGCTACGCCCATTGCATCCATGATCGGGCCGTCCAGGGGACGGCTTAAAATGAGCGGTTGGGCACCCAGTTCCTTCAACACCCGCAAAGCCAGGTCGAAATCGGCCCATTCCTTTGAATCATCCACGCTTTGGATGAATCCGAGGTTGCCTGAGCCTGGCTTTATGGGGGAAGCCAGTAGCTTCCCATAATCGGCATACCATATATCGTTTGGGATACCGTAGGGATTATTGCTCGCATCCATTTTTTCACTGCTCATTGCCTGTGAGATTTCTTTTGACCAGTTGATTTGTTTCGGTTCTCGAAGGACTTGAGGGTTTAAATTGGGATGTTTCGTAATATAGGTTAATACATCCCAATGATCCTGGAGGCGAATGATCCAGATATTGAACTGACCCAGCGGCCAGCTCAGATCATATCAAAAGCAGCCTTGGTTCTTGCAGCAGGCCGCTTATTTCCGAATTTCATGGCCTCCTAAAATACCTGGGTGGGTGCGTCTGTCTCAAGACCCTTCTTGCGCCGTCCTGCTTCGATTCGCAGGGCCGCGAAGATGCTGATTTCGTATAGGACGATCAAGGGTACCATCACGGTCAATGGCGCGACGATGGGATCGGAGACGGGCGTAATGATCTCGGCAAATGCAAACAGGATGAAATACGCGATCCGCCTCTGCTTGCGCAGGATCGTGGCGCTCACGATCCGCAGGCGCACAAGGATGATGAGAACGGTCGGCAGTTGGAATGCCAGCCCGCAGGCCAGTATAAAAAAGATCACGAACGAAATGTAATCATCCGCGGCCGGTAAATATTGCACTTCAACCGGGAAAAGTTCGATCAGCACCCGGATCATTCCCCATAATAGATAGTATCCGAAGAGCGCACCCAGTACAAACAGGATAAAAGCCGCGATCAGCGGGGAAAAGATCGCCTTTCGCTCATTATCATACAGACTGGGACTTATATATTGGTAGACATGATACGCCCATACGGGAAATGCGCCCACAATACCGGTATATAGCGCGATCCGCCACTTGATCAGGAAGCCGTCCATCAGGCTGAAGGCTTTTAATTGCAATCCGCCGGATGGCAGGAGCAGCAATTTGAGGATGGGATCGGAAAAGAAGAAAGCCACCGCCGTCACGATCAGGATTGCCGCGCCGGACCAAAGGATGCGCATCCTCAATTCGTCGAGGTGGTCGGGAATACTCATGGTTTTATCGGACATACAAGCGAGTCCAGGGATTCGTTGCCGCTATGGATCGTTTCGGTTCAGGCGCTTTGTTCCCGATTTAGGCCTGGGTTGGAAATGGATTGCCGCACTTGTTACAGAAAAGCGCTTCCTGCGGATTGGATGCACCGCATTTGATGCAGAATTTATGAGTGCCTGCCGGCACAGCTGGTACAGCCGGTACGGATTGCGCCGGTGTGGGCTGTGCAATGCTGTTTTTCTGTGCCTCTGCCTGCTGTCCCTCGTTTATCCCGTCGCGCAGGGCGCTGGTCATCTCTTGTGAACTTTTACGGAATTCGGTAACGGACTTGCCGATCCAGCGTCCAACCTCGGGCAGGCGCTTGGGGCCAAAGATCAGCAGGGCCACGATGACCACGATCACGATATGAATGGGTTGTATACCAAAAGGCATTTCAATCTCCTATAATAAACTGGCTGAATTCTACCTCATAAAGATTAACTCTGGCTAAAGTTCAAATATTGCGTTAGATACAGCGATTTGTCCGATTTTCCATGGATCATTCGCGGCATTCGTAAATTCGCATAATTCGCGTTAAGGGTTTCCCGCCTTTTGTAAAGCCATGACCGATTTATCCGCAAGCCTTTCCCCAAAGGGATATAATTTCTTCCAGCCTCTCCCGGCCTTGAAATTTGCATCATAATGATAACTTTGTTTCGAATGAAAAAATTGATCTTCTTTGCTTCGATCCTCTTCCTGTTAAGCGCCTGTGTTCGCTCTGCGACCCCAATGCCGCTTCCAACGGAAACCCCGCTGCCTCCAACCCCCACACCGGTCAGGATTGCTCCTCCGCCGCTCCAGATGGGTGCAAGCTATCTTTACGTGGATGGTGCCACGCTGGTTGCGGTTCCATCCGGCTCGTTTATGATGGGCGCTCCCAAGGGCACGGATGATTCTCAACGCCAGGTCACGCTTCGTAGTTTTTGGATTTACAGTACCAAGGTCACGAACACGCAGTATAAATTCTGTTTCGATGCCGGCTATTGCGTTGCGCCCGATGCAACCGATAACCCGGATTTTGGCGATCCGGCCTCTGGCAATTTACCCGTGGTCGGCGTGACCTATGATCAGGCCGCCTCCTATTGCGCCTTTGTCCATGCGCGCCTGCCCACCGAGGCGGAATGGGAGAAGGCCGCCCGCGGCCCGGATGGGAACGCTTATCCATGGGGGGATGATAAGCCCACCTGCAATCTGTTGAACTTCGGCCAGTGTGTTCGCTCTCTCACTTCGGTGACGAAATATCCGGCCGGCAAAAGCTATTATGGCGCCTTTGATATGGATGGCAATACTTTCGAGTGGGTCGCGGATTGGTACGCCGCCGATTATTATTCCACTTCTTCCTCCTATGACCCGCTTGGACCGGAGACCGGCAAACAACGCGTCGTCCGCTCTGCCGCCTTCGATACGGATGCCTACCTGCTCGACTCCGCGCGTCGCTCCGCCGTCGATCCGTCCAGCCATTCCAATGAGCTTTCCTTCCGCTGTGCTGTGGATGATTTCAACCTGACCTATTTTGCCCCTTATTGTCAATCGCTTTCTGCGATCGCTGATGCTGCGAGTGTTACCTCGGTTTGCCCTGTTCTTTCCTTGACCATTCAGCAGAGTTGTAAAACTCATTCCACCTATGTGACTTTCAACGACGATCACCCCGGCGATCCAAATGGCGCGGTGGGAGGCATAGCCAATTGCACCTTGCTCAGCGGCGCGCCCGGCGCGTATCCGCAGGTCTATCAGTGTCCTTCCCGGACCACTGCCGTGATGAATTCGAGTTGTGTTTTCACCGGCCTGGAAAATGCAGCCTGCGCCGCGCATTATATGCTTGATCCCTCCACTGGGCTTTGTAAATGGGATGGCAGCCTTTCGAATGGGAATCAGTGCCTCCCCGCCTATAATTATGACCCATCCAATAAATGCTGCCGTGTCGTGCCGGGCACCGGTGTCAGCTATCCTGCCTGCCCTGCGGGTACCACCTTTACCGAAGACCGGCCCAAACATTATGTCTGCCTGCCGGATTCTGTGCCGAACACGGTAGCCCAGCAAAGCGCGGTGGTGGATCCCTCCAAGGCTTGCTCGATCCAGAGCGTCAGCGCCTGCAAGTTAAACTCCATCATCTGCGATCAAAGTTTTGACGTGTTCTGCCGCACGCTCTGTACCTGCCTGCCCGCCGGCTTTAAGTGCCCATCACATTGAGTATGGGTGGGTCTCAGACCCGCCCCTCTCCATGACATTTGACATTGGAATGAAGAAGGTATAATTCTTTCCAAGAATAGGAGAACCACATGAAACGTTTGATTTGGATTTTGCTTGCGGCGATTCTATTAACAGCCTGTNNCTGCTGGTTTATGTTCCTTCGGGTGAGTTCATCATGGGACTTGGCTATGGCGATGCTCCCACGAAAACCCTTACGCTCGACGCCTATTGGATTCAACAGACCGAAGTGACGAACAAGATGTACTCCCAGTGTGTGGCGGCCGGAAATTGCAGCGCGCCCGTGCAGGAGATCGGCGCACCGCCCTTGGGTGTGGGTCAGTTTGGTGATTATCCCGTGGTCGGTGTGACCTGGGACGCGGCCAATAAATATTGCCAGTGGATTGGCGGTCAGTTGCCGAGCGAAGCCCAGTGGGAGAAAGCCGCCCGTGGGCCGAATGGGAACGTTTATCCCTGGGGCAACGACGAGCCGACTTGCGACCTTGCCAATTTCGGCGCCTGCGTGAAGCATACCAGTCACGTCAATGATTATCCCGATGGCAAAAGCGCCTATGGCCTTCTGGATATGGCCGGCAATGTCTATGAATGGGTCAATGATTATTACGACGCAAACTATTATTCCAGTTCGCCTTCCTCGGATCCTACAGGTCCCGCCACCGGTGATCATCGCGTGATACGCGGCAGCAGCTTTGAGACCGATCTGACCCAGTTGCTTTCCGCCATTCGCCATCCGTCCCCGCCGGATTACCATAGCCATGATTTGGGCTTCCGCTGTACGGTCACCCAGCCGAAGGCCTATGCACCGTATTGCCAGGCCTCCTCCTATCTACCCATTGGCGGGAACCAGCCGCAAACCGGTACGTGCCCGGCTCCGGATGCACAGGTGCGCGGTAATTATTGTAGTGGCCCGATCAGCTATGCCACCGCGAATATTTCTCAAGGCGCCACCTATCAGGTGAAGTCCAAGGACTTTAACTGCACCGACGCCGTGGTGAACGGTCAGCGGGTTTTGACCTGCTCCGGCCCGAATAATTCCTCCACCGATGTGACGGTTTGTAATCCGGCTTGCAATGGCTCGGCGAACGCCACCAGTTCAGCCGCGGTCTGCGACCCCGGTTACAACCTGGATGCTTCGAGCAATGCCTGTATTTACTCGCCCATTACCGGACAGCCTGCTGTGGCCGGCTGCCCAAAGGGATATAACCTGATTGATCGCGGCGGGCAGAAGGTATGCGTTGTCGGACAGAACCAGAATGGCCAATGCCCGGCCGGTTTATATTTCGATTCTCAATACGGCGCTTGTGTTTCGCTCACGGGTCTGGCGGATGCACCCTATGGGATTGATAACACCGATCTGGCCTCCAAGAACTTTCAGGGTTGCGCGGCCGGATATACCTACAGTTCCACCTATCAATGCTGCCAGGCCAATGCCGGTGGGTCGTATCCGGGTTGTCCATTGGGATTTACCTTCGATGCGGCCCAGAAGACCTGTGTTCCCAACCAGGTGCGTCCGAGCGGGCCTGGTTGCGTGGACATCCAGTTGAATACCGCGCAATGCGGCCCGGTTGTGGATGTTTGTAATCAATTCCCAAACCAGTCGATCTGCATTCGCAGTGGTTGTCACTGGAATAATACCAAGAATATTTGCCAGACCACCATGCCTTGATGCCGGTGTGTGCGGTTTTAGCGTATTGCTGTAACGGATCTGAATGAAAAGCCGACCTTTTGACTGGGTCGGCTTTTTTCGTGCATGAGCACTAAAAATATGTAAGCCCAGATTTCGCGAAGCGTGGCTAAATTTCGCCTGAGGTTACGAAATTTCTGACTCAAAGAAAACAACAACCTTTGAGCGCATCCCGTCAGTTTGTTTTTTCCAACATCGAAAAGCAGATTCTCGAAGAAGGCTGTACTTACAAATCGTTGTTCATCTTCGTTCATCTCTGGTGAATCGAAATCTCAAAACACGCTCTGAGCGCTGGGTGGTCGGCGCTTCCCCCACTGGGTCTCGCGTTCGTAAGCATTCGCTGCTTGTAGCACCTCCGCCTCATTCCATGCCTTCCCCGCGATTTGCAGGCCGATCGGTAAACCTTCTTTGCTAAATCCACACGGAATGGAAATTGCAGGCAGGCCGCTCAGGTTGAATGGCGCGGTAAAGCGCGTGAGGCGCCGCGCTTGTTCCACTGTGTCATTGCCTTCAATCAAGGGTGCGGTGATCGGCGTGGTGGGGAGCAGGAGAAAATCGTAGATCTCAAAGAATTGAGCGAACCGGCGGCTCATCTCGGCTTGTGTGCGCCGCGCCAGTGAATATTCGGTGGATGAAGAAACGCGGCCTGCTTCCAGGCGTTGGCGCACATCCGCTCCGAACCAGTCCGGATGTTCCCTCAATCGCTCGCGATGATATGCCGCGCCGTCGGCCTGGGTCATCAATCCATTAGCCTGTGCGGCCTCGCGCAGAAAATCCGTCTCTACTTTTTCGACTTTTGCGCCGAGCGCTGTGAATACCCTGGCCGCTTCATGAATGGCGGTCATGACTTCGGCATCCGAATCTTCGATATATGCGCCCTCTGCCAGCGCAAACTTTTTGCCTTTGATCTGATCTTCGAGATGAGTTGAATAATCGTCCACTCCCATGGAAATGGATGCCGGGTCTTGGGCATCGTAACTGGCGATGACCTGCAAAACCAGCGCGGCATCTCTGACCGACCGCGTGATCGGCCCCACGTGATCGAGATTCCACGAAAGCGGGAACACACCGCGCAGGCTGACTCGTCCGTACGTGGGCTTGAGTCCCACCACGCCGCACAGGGCCGCCGGGATTCGGATCGAGCCGCCTGTGTCCGTTCCGAGCGCCGCGGCTGACATGCCGCTTGCCACTGCGACCGCGCTTCCTCCCGACGAGCCTCCGGGGATGTGCGCCGTATTCCATGGATTGCGCGTCGTTCCGAAATGTGGGTTGGCCGTTGTCATGCCCAGTGCGATCTCGTGTGTATTGGTCTTGCCGGTGATGACTGCGCCTGCCGCCTTGAGCTTTTGAACCGCCGCCGCGTCTTCATCGGGAACATAATCTTTAAAGAACAATGACCCCGCAGTCGTTTTGATTCCTTTGGTTTTAAATAAGTCCTTAATAGCAATTGGAATTCCTGCCAGGCTTTCCCGGCTGATTGCTGAAAGCTGATTGCTGACCGCTGATTGCTGACTGCTTATGGCTGACTGCTGAAAGCTGACCGCTGATAGCTGCTCACTGACCGCTGGTGGTTTCAAAACCGTGATGAACGCCTTCAGCTTCGGGTTGAGCCGCTCG
>PMLN01000277.1 GCA_003158885.1 Anaerolineae bacterium | reverse complement strand
AATACCTACCCTTATAAGACCCCAACCCTCCCCAAATATGGGAAGACGCCGCATTTGGGGAGGGGGCGATGAGGTGCAAAGGGGAAATGGTGAATAAGGGATAGGGGATGGAGGATGGGAAATGGGTCATGGAGAATGGAAATCGTTATTCGGGATTCGTTATTCGATATTCGGGAGTCGAGCGCCCTACCCCAACNNTTTAGGGAGGGAGTTCAGAGCCCTACCCCGGTCGCCTTCGGCGTGCTACGCGACCTCACCCTTCTGCGCTTCCTTGGCGCAGAAGCAGCCGATAGCGGCCGGAGGCCGCTTCGGCTAGCAAATGCGGGACCTTCGCTGCGCTACGGCGCCGCATTTGGGGAGGGGGCACAAACTGCGGTTTTCTGCGACTTATTGCGCGGGGCTAACCCACAGGGCGTTCCGCCGCGAAGCCGCAACTACGAAGTTCCCATTGAATCCTGTTGAGCAAAAACATGATCTATGCCCGTGTTGAGTATAGTATTTGTAACGTTTGCCAACCTTTTTGATCAGGCTGCATAAGCCACCGCGTGTATGCGAAATCTCTATCTCACTTCTTGTTTAATACTCCCATTCCACATGCCCTAACGGGGCGCGGTTGAGCTCATCGCGGATGTGGCGCCACTGCGGGAGATGCTTATCCATAAGCGAGATAAAGCGAGCGTTGTGCGACGGTTCGATCAGGTGCATCAGTTCGTGGACGATGACATATTCAAGGCATTCAGGGGACTTCCTGGCAAGTTCGCTGTTGAGATGAATATTGCGGGTACGCGTATTACAGCTACCCCAGCGGGTCTTCATACGTCGAATAAAGATCTGATTGACTTTTATTCCAAGAGCGCGCTCCCATTGGGTGATCACTGGCGCCATGGCACTCTTCAATACCTCGCGATACCATGCAAAGACCACCGCGTCTCTTTTCTTAGTCCCGCTCTCAGGGCGGATCGTGAGAACCATTTGGTTGTGAAGCAATTCCACGGCAGGAGCTTGATCGGCTTCCAGCACCTTGAGTAAGTAACGCCGGCCCCAAACGAAATGGCTTTCGCGGTCAATATATTCACGCCTGGTTTCCCGCTCCTGGGCTTGAAGTTTTCTTTGATGTTTCTTGATCCAGTCGATCTTTGAAACAGCATAGATGCGCAAAGTTTCGAGCTTGACCCAGGTGGGTGCGGAGATACGCACCCGGCCAGTGGGGGGATGGACGCTCAAATGTATGTTCTTGATTTTCTTGAAGACGACCTCCACCGGGATGCCGCCGACATCTATCTGTTTAGTACTCATGCTGTTGGAAGATGATTTTGAAGATGCGCTCGACCTCGTCACGATCTTTCAAAATTTCAAATAACGCCGCCTTGATCACCTGCTCACGGGCTTGAATTCCGCGCCAATCATCGGGTCGGACAATTTTAATGGCGGTATCGATCTCCAGGGCCTGCCCGAGCGCCGCATCGCTATTTACAACATAGACGCCGGCCTGATCGGCAATCCCGCGTACAGGTTTTATCAGGTTGTTATACAGGGCGCGCTTGCCGGGAGTATCGAGCTGCCTAGGCGTTTCAGCGGAGTGACCCTTGGTCACATCCTTGGTGAGTTCACCCATCCGCTTGAGATATTCTTCGTATTCGACGGCCTTGGCTTTTCGCGCCGCGATGATCTCATCCAGCAGAGTGGACATCCTTTCGTAGAAGGCCGGGTCAGTCAGATGTTCCTTGATGATCTTACTGCGGACATTATTCTCGATGGCTTCGGCAATCGCATCCTTATTACCTTTCAAGCCGCCGAGTTGGTCATTGATCGCTTGAGCAATGCCGATTTTGACGATCAGGTCCAGCAAGCCAATGTTTCCGAAATCGGAAATGGTTTTTGGTTCTTTGGCTTCGATGTACGTGTCGATCAAATGCCGCATATCGGCTTCGTAAGGCTTTAGGTCGAGGGTTTCACCACTGGCCCTGCGGATGATGTCGCGCAGGTCCAGGTATTGCTTGAGCTGCTGTTTGATGCGGGCAATATCCGCAGAGCTGTAACCAGCCTGATCCAATTCATCGGCCAGGTTGGCATAAGAGCGGACGAAAGACACGGTCGCCTTGTAAAGCGAAACGCGCTGAGGCTCGCGCTGTTCCAGGTCGGTCGGGATTTCGGTATTGCCACAGAAATAATGGATATATTCGAGTTCACCTTTCGGCGGCTCGACCGGTTCACATAACAGGGCGAGCGCCTCAATTGCATTATCAAGACGTTCGCGGCCTTTCTTCAATCGGTCCTGGATCAAAACTTCGGGAGCGGCACCGCCGGCACTGTGATCCAGTTCGGAGGTGTACACGGCGATGGCGTTCTCGACCTTCTTGAACAAATCCTTGTAGTCCACGATGTAACCGAACTCTTTATCTTCACCGTCCAGGCGGTTAACGCGGCAGATGGCCTGGAAAAGGCCGTGATCCTGCATAGATTTATCAATGTAGAGATACGTGCAGGGCGGGGCGTCGAAGCCGGGCAGCAATTTATCCACCACCACCAGCAACCTCATGTGGTCCGGCTGCTTGACGAATAAACGCTTGGCATCCTCCTCGTAGGTCTCGGTCCTGGTCGTGTTCGGCCTGGCTTTGACATCCTTCAATAACTCGTTATAGGTGTTGTAGATGAATTGCTTATCGGTCTCGGTATTGGCGCCGGTTTCCTCCAAGGTGATGTCCCGCGCTTGCGGATTATAGGAGGTAATCACGGCGCATTTGTCTCTGAAGGGTGTCTTCTGAAAGAGCGTGAAATATTTGCAGGCATCATAGATGCTGGAGGCCACCAGCATGGCATTGCCGCGTTCAGCGGAGAGACGCGGTTTGGTGCTGAAGTCGAACACGATATCGCTGACCAGCCGCTCCATTCTGGATCGGGAACTGAGCACCTTTTGCATTGTGCCCCATTGCTTTTTGAGTTCATCCTTTTGCCAATCGTTCAAGCCTTTGGTCTTGGCATCGAACCAGGCATCGATCTTGTCCTTGGAACCTAGCTCCTGATCTATGTCGCGCGCTTCATAGACCAGATCGAGGATGACGCCATCCTCCACGCCTTCACTGAATTTGTAGGTGTGGATGTAGCTGCCGAATATCTCGAGTGTGGTTTCTTTATCCTGTTTCAGAAGCGGTGTGCCGGTGAAACCGATAAAGACTGCGTTAGGCAGCATGGCTTTCATGGTTTTGCGCAGTTTGCCGCTCTGCGTGCGATGACATTCATCCACGAATACAAAAAGTTCGCCGAAAGCTTTACTCGGCTGGCTCTCCAATTCCTTAATGAACTCATCGAAGTCCGTCAGGCCTTTGTGACCAAATTTATGGACAAGGGAACACAATAAACGCGGCCTTGCCTGACCAAGCTGCTTCATCAGATCACGGCCACTGCTGGTGCGCTTGATCGGCTCGCCTATCCCAGTAAAGACCCCTTCGATCTGTTTATCCAATTCCTGGCGGTCGGTGATAATGGCAACGCGGGCGTTGGGATTGCTCTCCAGGATCCATTTGGCGAGAAACACCATGACGATGCTC
>PMLN01000146.1 GCA_003158885.1 Anaerolineae bacterium | reverse complement strand
GTTTGGCGTGCAACCTGCCATCCAATGGCATATCACAAACCGCAACTTTGAACGCACTTTACAGTACTTCTGTGGCCCAGACTGTCAATGCCGTTGAACTCACCTCCACTCCATTACAGACTCCCAGCAGCGTTCCTTCCCCATTTTTCACACTGACCCCCATCTCCACCCCCGTCCCCGTTGTTCTGTGTGATGCAGCCCTTTTTATAAAAGATGTAACCATACCGGACGGAACCATTCTCGGAAGCGGCACAAACTTTACCAAGGTCTGGCGCGTACAAAATAACGGCTCGTGCACATGGACGCCATCGTATTCAGTAGTGCTTGTCAGCGGCAATGGCTTTGGCGCGCCTACCATCGTAAACCTGCCAGGTTATGTCTATCCGGGCAACACTATTGATTTAGCGGTCAACATGACCACACCGGCCACGGATGGACATTACCAAAGTTTTTGGGAATTACGGAATGCATCCGGCGCGTTGTTCGGGATCGGGCCACAGGCCCAGGACCCATTTTGGACCGATATCAACGTATCAGGGCCAAGTCATACGGCTTATGATTTTGCCCTCAATCTGTGCGACGCCTCCTGGCAAAACAATGATGGAAACCTGCCCTGCCCGGGCACGCCCGGTGATTCAAGAGGCTATGCGCTGCTGCTCAATAATCCTGTCATGGAAAGCGGAAAAACAGAGAGCGAGCCGGGACTGCTCACTGTCCCAAAGAATGTGTTCAACGGATTTATTCGCGGGACATATCCCGCTGTTCAAATCCAGTATGGCGATCGTTTCCGCGCTTTGATCAATTGCCAGTATCAGGCTTACAGTTGTGATGTGTTTTTCAAACTGAATTATCAAATCGGCGGCGCCAATTACACCCTCGGCCAATGGCATGAAGTTTACGATGGCCTGTATTATCCTGTGGACATAGACCTTAGCTCGCTGGCCGGTCAAAGCGTGATCTTTAAATTGATGGTAAACGCCAACGGCTCCGGTTATCAGGATCAAGCGCTCTGGATCGATCCGCAGATCGTGCGCATCGGCGTCCCGCCTCCACCGACAGCGACCAGTACTTTAACTGCGACCTCCACACCCACAAGAACCGCAACAGCCACCAGTACACCCACGATGACGCCCACTGCAACGCCCCCCTGAAACGAGGTGCGTTATAATGAATATGGAAAATAATCTCCAAGGGTACATCTGAGAGACAGGTTCCACATACTTTCTTTCATGAGTTGCCTGGAGATGTACCACATCGCTGAGTGATACGCATAAAATTACTGGAGGTTTCCAAATGCAACTAAAAAGCCATCTGTGGCTGACCGCCGCCATCCTGCTGGCAGTTGGCCTGGCATCCTGCAATGCCGGCAAGGTACCTGAACCCACAACAGACGTTAATGCCGTTTACACTTCTGTCGCCAGTACAATGATCGCTCAATTGAATGACCAGTTGACCCAAACGGCCCAGGCCGTCCCGCCGCCCGCCGGGTTGGCCGGTCCAACGGAGCTATCCACCCTGCCGCCTTTGCCCACCCTTTCGATTGAAGCCACCCTGACACCTTTTGGCACTCTCAACGTGACCGGTTCACCCACGCTTGTCACCGTTTTTACGCCTGCAGGGACCCTTAGCTCCACGGCAGTAGGCTGTGCTGATTCGCTGTTAATTGGGGATATCACCGTTCCAGACGGCACCGTCGAAAAGCCTGGAACCGTTTTTCAAAAAATCTGGCGGATGAAAAACAGCGGTACCTGCAAATGGGGAACCGGTTTTAAATTCGCCTTCGCCTATGGCGGAAGCAGGTTTGGCGGCGGCGATTTAACCATCAACCAAAGTAATGATTTCGTCCCGGTCGGCGGCACAAAGGATTTTGGCGTTAAACTAACCGCCCCCACCGTACCAAACACATATAGCGGCTGCTGGAAAATGCAATTGCCTAATCAAGGTTATTGGTTTGGACAGACAGCTTGTGTGACTTTCAAAGTTTCAAAGTAGGAGGCTTCTGTAAAAAAACAGGAGAACCACCATGAAAACCAAAATGTTTTTCATCGCATGGATTGGAACGTTTTTACTGGCTGCGTGCAGTCCCGCCACGCCTGCAGCGCCCACGCCCAATGTGTCCCTTATCCACACAGCCGCTGCACAGACCGTGATGGCGAACTTCACGCTTACGGCAAAGTCAGCAGCAAGCCCCGCGTCCACACCCACGCCGCTTGACATACCCACGATCACCCCAACCATGAAAATTACGTTAACCCTGGCGCCCACGCAAATCGGCCACCCGGGTGCGACCCAGGTCGTGCTATGCGATGAGTATTCATGGGATGATACAACCGTGGACGTCAACGTTNNACCCCTGCCTCTCCCGGTTGCCCCCGGCCAGGAAATAGAAATATCGGTCAACTTTATAGCGCCAACTCAACTGGGTTCGTATTCCAGCGCTTGGACGCTTGAAAATGCAAGCGGTCGGCTCTTCTTCGGAAGTAATATTCAGGGTACGGCGCATGCAAAACCCCTGTATGTCAAAATTGTTGTGAAGTGAACGAAGCCCTCAAGCAGGCCATCCTCAATGAAACGCGCCGGCTGGGATTTATCCTGGCCGGCGTAACGACTCCCGACCCGCCTTCCCATTTATCCGTTTTTGAAAACTGGCTGGCGCAAGGAAAACAAGGAACCATGGGGTATTTAGCGGATCATCATTCCAGCGCCCGCCGTGCGGATCCGCGCTTGATTCTGCCAGAGTGCAAATCCATCCTGGTACTGGCGCTTCCATATTCAAAGCCTGCCCCCACCCAGCCTCCCCCAAAATTGGGAGAGGGGCAGGAGGTGAGGGGACAGATCGCGGCATATGCGAGGGGAGACGATTATCATCTTGTGATCCCTGAACGCCTGCAGAAGCTTGTTTCCTTCATCGAAGAACAGGTTGGCCATCCGTTTCCCCATCGCTGGTATACCGATACAGGCCCAATCCTCGAGAGAGATTTAGCCCAGCGCGCCGGTTTGGGATGGATCGGCAAGAATACCTGCCTTATTCATCCGCGTCACGGCTCGTATTTCCTCATCGCTGAAATCCTGCTTGGCATCGAACTGGAACCTGACGCACCTTTCCAAACCGATCCATGCGGCACCTGTAGGCGATGCCTGGAAGCCTGTCCCACGCAATGTATTCTTCCGGATCGGACGATCGATGCGTGGCGCTGCATTTCATATCTCACAATCGAACTCAAAGAGGAACTTCCGACCGAGCTGCGCTCCTCCATCGGTAATTGGATCTTTGGATGTGATGTCTGCCAAATAGTCTGCCCGTGGAATCGCTTCGCTGCGCCGGATGGCGACCCGGCACTCGCCGCGCGCGACGATATTCCGAATCCGAATCTGATCCATGAATTGGAAATGACGCCGGAGGAGTTCAACCGCAAATTCAAAAACAGCCCGGTCAAACGGACAAAACGCGGCGGTTATCTGCGAAATGTGGCAACCGCATTAGGCAACTCCAAGGACCCAGCCTCCATCCCTGCGCTCAAGAAGGCATCAAACAGCCCCGAACCGATGGTGCAGGAACATGCAAAGTGGGCATTAGAGCAAATACATAAAGGTTCATAGTTAATGGGAAAACCGATGCAGAAACTGTTAATCGCTACAAACAATAAAGGCAAAGTGGAAGAAATCCAGGACTTGCTCAAAGATATCAACGTCGAACTGATGACTCCCAATGATATAGGCTTAAAGCTTGATGTAAAAGAAGATGGAAACACCTACGCCGAGAACGCAGAAAAAAAAGCCGTGGCTTTCGCCCGCGCCAGCAGGTTAATCTCATTAGCCGACGATTCGGGACTCGAAGTGGATGCGCTCGACGGCGCGCCCGGGCTTTACTCCAACCGTTATTTATCCAAGCCGAATGCCACCGATGCAGAACGACGCGCATTTCTTTTGGCCAATTTACGCAATAAACCCCGTCCGTGGAATGCGGTCTTTCATGCCACAATCGCGATTGCCATTCCGGGCAATGCCTCCGTCCAATTTGCAAGCGGCGAATGCAAAGGCGAGATCATCCCTGAAGAACGCGGCACAGGCGGTTTTGGATATGATCCCATATTTTTTATTCCCGAAATGAATCGCAACATGGCCGAACTGAGTATGGAAGAAAAGAATCGCCTGAGTCACCGGGCACGGGCAGTCATGAATGCAAAGACAATCCTTAAAGAGGTTTTCGGCCTTTAGCAGCCTTTCAGCATCCGGCGGCAGATCGAGTGTAAATCCTTATTTTCCAACCCGGCGGGGAATCGAATTAAGAAAATCAGCCATAAGGTCGGAGATCCTGTCCGGCTGTTCAAGCATCACCATGTGACCCGCGTTCGAGATCACTTCGAGGCGCGCCCCGGCAATATGATCGCGCAAAAACTGCGAATCATGCAAAGGCGTCATTCGATCATCCATGCCGCAAACGATCAGAGTCGGAATCGAAAGATTGTCGAGTTGATCCTTCACATCGAAGGCATCGCAGGCCAGCAGGTCGCCGTAAAGAACCGCCGGACGAGTCTCCAGCATCCGCTGCGTCGATAATTCCTTCACCCGGCCGGATTGCGATGAGAAGGAAGCATCGTTGATCATTTGCACCGCGCTTTCAAAGGCGGATGGATTGGAGGCGGCACGTAAAAGAGCAGGAGCAACGCGCAAGCGCGCGCCGCTTCCGATCAGGCACAAAGCAGTCACGTGCTCTGGAAAATGAATTGCGGCTGAAAGCGCCACTGCGCTCCCCATCGAATGTCCTACGAGAACCGCCGAATAAATTCCAATTTCCGACATGAATTCAAGGATATCGTGAACGTAATCTTCAATGGCATGCTGCCCAATGCCTTCCGACCTGCCATGCGCTGGCAGGTCCGGGGCAAATATGCATTGATCCGGCAAACGCCTGAGCTGAGGCGGCCACGACAAATGACTACCACCCGCGCCGTGAATGAAAATGGCGGGCGGATGAGAATGGTCGCCCGCTTCATGAGCAAAATAATATAAACCTGCAGCAATGGGCATAACCGGGATTTTAGTGTGACCGGGCGCGATGTAATCGATCAGCCGCCTCTTCGGTGAGGGGAATATAAACCTGGACCTTGGTCCCTTTTCCAATTGCAGATTGAATATTCAGCAAGCCGTTCACCAATTCAGTCCGCTCGCGCAAATTGACCATACCGAGGCTGGAACGATTATCATACGCCTTGTTCATCGCTTCCACATCAAAACCAATCCCGTTATCTTCCACTTCAAGCAAAACCAGCCCCGGCTGAAATGTTCCCAACCGTACCCAGATGTTCGGGGCGCCGGCATGTTTGCGGGCGTTGTTAATCGCCTCTTCAATAATGTAGAAAACCACGCCCTGCTTGCCCATTTCCATTTGCGAGGCAATATTTTCGTCAATCGTAATCGTCACATTCTGGTTGAATGTTTCGCGCATTTTATCAGCCATGGATCTGAGCGCGGCTCCCAGGCCCTGCGATTCCAGAATAAGCGGCCTGAGAGTGAAAAGCATATGGCGGATTTCCTTGGTGGTGCGGTGCGCCAGTTCCTCGATCTTGGACAATTCATCCAATGCAGATTTCGGGTCTTTTTGCACCAGGCGGCGGACAATGTTGATACGCATTGCTATGGCGGCCACCGACTGAGTCGGCCCATCGTGCAGGTCGCGCGCCAATTTCTTGCGCGCCTCCTCGTGCACATCGATCATGCGCTCCTTTTCTTCGACCAGTTCCTGATACAAACGCGCATTCTGGATCGCCACGACCGACTGGCGGCCGATTATATCAAGCACATTACGGCGATCAGGCCCAAAGTAGTCGGCATCGGGGTGGGCAAAAATCATCGCACCATAAACGTTAAACCCGCTTCGCAATGGGAAGCAGTAAGCGGAGTTGCAGTTGCGGAAGGCAATTACCCTTCCGAGTTCCGGGTCATAGCCGATGCTGTTGGAAAAAAACGGTTCGGCTTCATCAAAGACTTTTTGCAAAATTCCTTCCGTGGCGGGAAACGTAAGGCGCATGTCTGCTTGCGTGAAACGCCGCGCCGACCCAACATACAGATATCCGCCCTTAAATAACAAAACCGCGCTGACCAGCGGGTCATCATTCCCGGATTGACTGGAGTCGGGGTTGAGCGCGGTAAATCCAAGGTCAAGGGCGGAATCGAGCACCCGCGTGTAGGAGAGGGTACCAGTCAATGCGGAAGTCAATTCATAAATGGCGCGCAAGCGTTCACTTTGGATCGAATGCTTCCTGTCCTCATTTTCGAGCCATTTCCGACGCACATCACGCAAACGGACGGCCAACTGCCTGCCGAGTAATCCAAACAGCCCGCCCAGGATCAAATATCCCACGCTCCAGCCAATTGCCAGCAGGGATAAACTGCGCATATAAAAATAAGCATTTGCCAGCAAGAGAAGGACAGACCAGGCGGCGCTGGTCAATGCACCCCAATGTTCGAAATACACCGCGCCGGTCAGGATGGGTAAAATAATCGCCCATGCAACCGGGCCGACTGCACCGCCCTGCGCCCAGAAGAAGATCCCGCTCAACAAAACATCAACCGCCAGATTGAGCTGACGATGATAATTAATACGAGCATTAAAGCTGGCGAGCGCGGTCATCGCCAAATTCCACACGGCCAGTAAGGCAACCGGCCAGATAAGCGGCAACGTCAGCGCACGTCCCAGCGCAAGAGATACCACCCATCCAAGCATGGACACCCAGCGCAAGGAAATCGCGAACCAGTCAGTAACGTAAGGAGTCTCGTAAGTCCGCATGGGTTAATGATAACAAAAAAAAAGAAGGGCGGGTAAAAAGGTTATATCTTTGTCATACAAAGGGCGGTCCTAACTCACGGAATTTCGGCGGTGGTTTGAAGTGATAGCGCCGTCATCCCAACGAAAATTCCGAGGTTCAGCCAGATATTGGGTGTGGCAAAGGAATCCTGGGTCATATTGTAAAAAATAATCCCGAGCCATGAAAACAGCGCAGCGATTCCCAAATAACGCCAAATTGGCACACGCTGTTTCAGCACTGCAATCATATCGCCTAAAACAAAAAGTTGGAAGGCAGCAAAAAGGAAGAAGCCGACCAAGCCTGTTTCCGCCAAAAGGCGCACATATAGATTCTTAGGGTTCGGGTAGAGCGTGCTGGCCGGGCTAAGTTGTGAGGCGATTTCGGGCAAAAAAGTCATGACCCAATCAGGCAAATTTTGGTATATGTAGAAACCGCTGGCGCCCAATCCCACACCCGTCCACGGGTGATCGCGATATGCGCCGAGTGTGCCCCAAATATAGGCCACACGCGCACCGGCTGAATTCTGGATCAGGAAATCCTGCACACTGGCAGCCTGCGTGTTCCACAGCCGGGAAATATAATTCTTGCGGTTAAGGAACCAAAGTGCACCCAACGCGGTCACAATCACAGCCGTGATCATGACCACGCGCAAGATCACTCCCTTTGCGCCATGGAAACCGGAAACGAACCAATGCCAGGCGGCGCGTATATATTCGCCGCCGATAAATAATAAAGTGAGGAATATCGTGATGGCAACTGTTGCAAGTCCGCCGCGTGAGAAGGTAGCCAACAACAAGAGCGCGGCACAAGCCAACAGAACCAGTTCCAGCCATTTGAAACGCGTCATCCGCATGCGGGTCAGGAGCGAAGCGAAAAGCCACGGCAAATAGATCGTCGCGATCTCACCTGCCAGCCAGGCGGGTTCATACGCCATCCCGGAGATTCGATTCGTCCGGATCAATTCGCGCATCGAAAAAACGCGCTGCCAAAGTGTCACCAACGGTTTGGGCAGGATGTGCAAGTAGAACGTTGCACCCTGAACGCCGCTCCATAAAATGTCAATTACGAAACCCGCCAGCATCCATTTGACGGTGAAACGCAGTTCATCTTCGCTGCGGTTCATCCAAACCGCTGCAACGAAGAAAGCCAAACCGATGATCAACGTTGCCCAGGCACGGATGGCGCGGCCCCAATACGCCTGGCCGCGCAGGACAAGCGGGCCGAACAGGACGCCGATCACAGTCGCAGCCAAAGCAGCAAAGACAAACGCCAAGAGGGGCGTGAAAGCAGCAGGCCAGGTGAAACGCTTATGATCGCGAAGAAACTGGATCAACAAAACGATCAATAACAATGCCAACGGATAGGCCGAAAGCGGACGAACATAGGTTGCATCGCCCATGAAAGGAAAATATCGAAAGCTGGTAACGGGCAAAGTCAACATGACAGCCGCCCAAAGAAAGCGTGCCACGTTATCAAGGCGAAAGAGACGGCGCACAGAACTGTTCATTTCCGCCCTGAAGAAACAGGATTGGAGTGGAAAAACAAAACAACCATGGCGCTTAATACCAAAAACACCACCGCACCTGCCAACAGATAAGTGCTCACGCTCAACAAGCGCCTAGTCGGAACGTTTTGGATTTGATCCGCATCGACCGTGATATACGGTTCCAGTCCGCTGGTGGAAGACGCAATCACTTCCGTATGAACTTGAACAGCAAAAACCTGCGCCCACGCGGCTGCCAGCGCAGCGGCCACCTTCGGATCCTTATCGTCTGCGAAGAAATGCCAGCCGCCATTGGCCGGTTGGCTCAATTGGAGTTTTCCGCCGCGCATTTGGTCCACCGTCACATCCTTGACCTGCGAGGCCACCTGGTTCAACACTGAATCGGACCAGGCGATCTCCTCCAATTTGCGCGTCTCGCGTTCAAGATAATAGAACTGTTCGCGGTCCGTGTTTTGAGGCCAGGCCTGCTCAAGATGAAAGTCCACATTGACCGAAGCGCGCGCCCGGTAAGGAGGCAAGGCAAAATAATAGACTGCGGCGCCAATCAATGCGCCAGCGACCGCGCTCAAGAGCCAGAACTTCCAGGCTTTGAGCAGGCGGATGAAATCATC
>PMLN01000225.1 GCA_003158885.1 Anaerolineae bacterium | reverse complement strand
TATTCTACTTTAGGCAAAGGGGGCTGTCAAGCAGGCTGTGAAGCGAAAAACCCATCTTTACATTTTCTGCACAATTTTGTCATCTCCCGTTCACGCCCGGGTTCTAAAATAGACGTATAAGAGCAGCACGAACGTTTCTCTTCTCCTCCTTACGAGTTCGACGGTGAATGTGGCACATCGTCGAACTCCTGTTTTAAGCAAGACACATCCAATTCGTTTTAGGGATAAAATAGAGGCACAGGAGGAATCTCCTATGACCGACTCCAAGTCAACTATTCTCGACGATCTGCCCACCGACCACGACGCGCTTGATTTCACGCCTTATGTGGAAACGCTGGTGGATGTATGCAAAACTGCCAGCACGCCGTTGACCATTGGCGTATTCGGCACCTGGGGTTCTGGAAAAACTTCCCTGATGAAGATGGTGAAGAATGGATTGCCGGAGAATTACACGGTCGCATGGTTTGACGCCTGGAAATATGACAAGGAAGAAACGCTCTGGCGCACCTTCCTGTTGACTGTTCTATCAGCCTTGCGCACAGCGGCAAAGAAAAACGGCAATCCAACCGAAGATTTGGATCGCCTGGAAACGCTGCTGTATCAAGCGATTGACATTGAAAAGGCGGGCGGGGTTACGATTGATCTGTTGAAGCTCGGCGGAAATGCTGCCAAAGGCGCGGTGCAGATCGGATTATCGTTCATTCCCGGCGGGGCAGTTCTCAGTGAATTCATCAAGGCCCTGCAAGACAAAGGCGCGGAAGCATTAACAGATGACGTGACCCAGGCCATTCAACGCGAGCGCACTAAGATCCACATCGAGCAGGTTCGTTCTCTTGAAAAGTTCCAGGAAAAATTTCAAATTCTGATTGATAACAATATTCGTACCGAGGGCGGGGAATCGGGTCGTCTGGTCGTTTTTGTGGATGACCTGGATCGCTGTCTGCCTGAAAAAGCGATTGAGGTACTGGAAGCTATTAAGCTGTTCGTGGACGCGCCGGGTTGTATTTTTGTGCTGGGTCTCGATCAAGATGTCATCGCGCGCGGCGTGGAAATCCGCTACAAAGACTTTGATAAAACGGACGGCGGGCAAACCAGCAATCCCATTGATGGTGCAAAGTATCTCGAAAAGATCATCCAACTGCCTTTTCAAATCCCGCCCATTGAAACTACGGATATGGATGATTTTGTTAAAAGTCTGGTGCAGGAATGGCCGCGCCCCGAATGCTCTGAAGTATTTGCTAAAGGACTCGGCGAAAATCCGCGGCAAGTTAAACGCACGGTAAATACCTTTCTCATGCTTTGGGGATTGGCGGAAAAACGCAAATTGCAGGAGATGGTTCAACCCATTCGTTTAGCAAAGGTGGTTGCGATTCAAACGGTTGCTCCACGCTTTTATGAATTGCTCAAGAAAAATCATGCACTCTTACGTGATGTGGAAGCCTATTATCGTGCGGAGGGTTCGGCAAGAAACGAAGGCATGACCGAAGAAAGCCCTGCGCTTGGAAGTAAAAGGGTTGCGCCTCAGGAAACGCCATCTGTGCAGTTACCCCAGGATTTGCTCACGCTGCTGAATAAAACGCCTGCG
The DNA here is from genome assembly GCA_003158885.1 of Anaerolineae bacterium. Classification (GTDB taxonomy): domain Bacteria; phylum Chloroflexota; class Anaerolineae; order Anaerolineales; family Villigracilaceae; genus Fen-1038. The sequence goes on along the minus strand of PMLN01000225.1, from coordinate 1,872 downwards.
GTCGCACGGATACTCAAACTCTTTCCCCATACGGTGGAGGCAAATTTCAGTGTTATTACGTACGAGGAATTGGAAACCTATTTCACGCTGACCCGTCGCGCCGAAGCGCCCCAACCCGTGAGCCAAACGCAGGAGCCGCAGCGCGCCTTGTTTGAACCCCAAATCATTCGTATTCCTGCCGGAAAATTCCTGATGGGCTCGACCCAGGAACAGGCGCAGCGTGCAATCAAGGATGGCGCAGATAAAACCTGGGTTGAATGGGAACAGCCCCGGCATACGGTTGAACTCTCGGAATATTCTATTGGAAAATATCCCATTACCAACCAGCAATATCAAGCCTATGTCAAAGAGAGCGGCAAGTCTCCTCAAGGTTGGGATGGCGATCAATATCCGCAAGGCAAAGACGCGCATCCTGTCGTGAATATTTCATGGGACGATGCAATCGCCTATTGCAAATGGCTCACCGAGAAAACCAAAAAGATGTATCGTTTACCGACCGAAGCAGAATGGGAAAAAGCCGCGCGCGGCGAAGATGGACGTATGTGGAGCTGGGGAAATGAGTTCGATAAAAAGAACGCAAATACGTTGGAAGCGGGGATTGGCGGCACATCACCTGTGGGTCAGTTCTCTCCGCAAGGCGATTCTCCTTACGGTTGTGCGGATATGATCGGCAATGTTTGGGAATGGTGCGCGGATTGGTTTGACGAAAAGGAATATAAAAACAGAACCGGTCAAAACGTAAAAGACCCGCAAGGCCCGGCAAAGGGTTCTTATCGTGTTCTGCGCGGCGGCTCGTTCAACAGTGATCTTGGGGGTGCCCGCTCTGCGGACCGCGACTGGCTCTACCCGGGCAACCTCCGCAGGAGCGGCGGGTTTCGGGTGTGTGTTTTCCCCATCACTATCTCTGAACTCTGATTCTCTGTTCTCTGAATCTCCGATTCTTTTCTCGCCGAAGGCGAGTCGAATTTAAAAATTTGGATATCGATGAATCTGCAGGAGCAGTTGTGCGATTGGGAAAACATTCGTCTTGCGTATCAAAACGCCTCGCGCGGCAAGCGCGGGCGCGGTGCAACTGCCGCGTTTGAAATGTTATTGGCGGATCACCTGCTGGAATTACAGAACGAATTAACTGAGCAGACCTATCAGCCGGGAAATTACACGAGTTTTTACATCCATGAACCCAAGAAACGCCTGATCTCCGCCGCGCCGTTCCGCGACCGCGTGGCGCATCATGCCTTGTGCAATATCACTGTGCCGTATTTCGAGCGATGGTTCATTCCCGATAGTTATGCCAATCAAAAAGGGAAAGGCACACACCGCGCACTCGACCGCTGTACGAAGTTTGCGCGGCGTTATCCATACGTTTTGCAGGGTGATGTAAAACAATTTTTTCCAAGCATTGACCATGTTATTTTGCGCGAAATACTTGCAAGGATGCTGCCCAATGAAGGCGTAATGTGGCTCGTGGATAGAATCCTTGCCAGCGGGCGCGGTGTCTTGTCGGAAGAATACGGGATGGTGTATTTCCACGGCGACGATCTTTTTGCGCTGCAAAGACCGCGCGGTCTGCCGATTGGGAATCTTACTTCGCAATGGTGGGCGAACTGTTACCTCAATCCATTCGATCAATTTGTAAAGCGGGAACTCGGTTGTCATGCCTACCTGCGCTATGTGGATGATTTTCTTTTGTTCAGCGACAGCAAACGTGAATTAATGCGCTGGCGGGAAAAGATTCTCAAACGGCTCGAAAAGTTACGCCTGACTTTGCACGAAGAAAGCGTTTATCCCAAGCCCGCCGCCGAAGGCATTCCTTTTCTTGGCTTCATCATTTTCCCGGATCATCGCCGCCTCAAGCCGAGAAAGGGTTATGCG
>PMLN01000139.1 GCA_003158885.1 Anaerolineae bacterium | reverse complement strand
TCGGCCATTTCGTTCGGATATTCGATAACATCAAAAATTCTAGCCATTTCTCACTCCTTTGATTGATCTATAATGCCGGATTATAGTCTATGGACATCACCAAGACAAGCGCCCCATTTGTCTTATTTCTTATACGCAAGAAAACCTGACAGGTTTCCAAAACCTGTCAGGTCTAAAGGCCTTTTCTACTCTTTCATGGGCTTTCCGGTGCCTTTATCACGGATCATCAGGATTTCGGCCAGGATGCTGACCGCGATTTCCTCCGGTGTTTCGGCCCGCAGTTCCAAACCAATGGGCGAGTGGACGCGGGCGATCCTTTCTTCGGATATGCCGCGCGCCTTCATCTCCTTGACCGTCGTTGCCCAGCGGCGCTTGGAGCCGATCACGCCGATATACGCTGCGGGTGAATCGAGCAAGGGGCCGAGGCCCGCCGCGTCGACCGAGGAGCCGCGCGTGGTCAGGATCAGGTAGGTGCGCTTATCAATCTTCATGTGCTTCGGCAATTCTGCCATCGGGCAGATGTGGAACGCCTCGGCGTCCGGGATGGTTTCCTTATTGCAGAACTCAGGCCGGTCATCCGAGACGGAGACCCGGAAGCCCAGCCAGTGTGCCAGGTAAGCCACCGCCTTGCCCACGTGTCCACCGCCGATGATCACGATTCCTGCCGGGGGTAGGATCGGTTCCACAAACACCTCCACTTGGCCGCCGCACACGCCGGGGTCGCCGCGTGTCGGGTCAGACATGGTATAGGAAAGCAGACGCGGCGTGCCATCCGAGATTGCCATCCACGCTTCATCCATCACACGATGTTCAAGGTCGCCGCCGCCGACCGTGCCGATAAAATGTCCGTCCGAATAAACCAGCATCTTGCTGCCCACATGCCGCGGCGTGGAGCCTTCGCTTTTCACCACCGTGCACAGCGCCGCCGCTTCGTTGGCCTGCTCAAGTTCTTCCAAGGCTTGATAAATGGTTTTCATGTTTATTGGATTTTAACCCAGATTCTGTTTTTACTCCAAAGTGCGCGAAGAAAAGTAAATCTTTGCGTGCTTTGCGATCTTGGCGGTTCGTTTCGTAATAAGATTTTACGGTCCCCATTGCGGCTGCCAGTCCGGTTCGGTGTCGTTCGTGACTTGGTGCTCGCCCGATCCGTCCGCGCGCATAATATAAAGGTTGGCATTGGTGTTGTTGCGCAGTGAATTGAATACAATGAACTGTCCATCCGGTGAATAGGCCGCCGCTGCGTTATTGAACCCGCCGCTGGTCAACTGGATCGGCGTTTCGTTGTTGATATCCGCCCGGAAAATGTTTTTTAATTTATCCGGCCCGGCGCAGAAGAGAATGTTCTTTGCGTCCGGCGACCAGACCAGGCTCCCGTCAATGCCGGGCAGGCCTATCGTGATCCTCTGCGGAGGCTGCTTTGGATCATTTACGTCCAGCAAAAATAGTTCATAGGAATTCTGTTGGTCAATGGCCATGGCAAAGGCGATGCGGTCTCCGCTCGGCGACCAGGCTGCGGCCACGATGGTGTTCGTGCCTGTGAAAATCGAATGGGGAAATTCCCCGTTGCGCCCGGAGATCCACAACGAGTAAGGCCCGCCGCCCACCCGGTTGACGAAGACGATTTGCTGTCCGTCCGGTGAAAAGCTGGGCGAAAAAACGTTGCCCACATTGTAGGTCAACTGTGCTACATGATCCGTCTTCAGATCGATTGCGAACAAATCGAATCCGCCCTGGTAACTCGCGGCGAAGATCACGTTGTTACTTAACGGGTCGAAGGTGGGATAGTAATCGTTCCGCTCGGCGTTTGTGATCTGCTGAAATCCGCTTCCGTCGGCATTGACGGTGCACAGGTGATTGGTGTCGCCCCGTGTGCAGGTAAAGACGATCGTCCCGCCGTGTGCGTTGACCGGGCGCGGCGTGCGCGTGACGGTCGGCAGGATGGGTATTGCCGTGAACGTTGGGATTGCCACATTCACGGGCAGGGTGTTCCGCAGGAAATCGGTTGGGATCAGCCAGAAAAAACCGACCAGCAGCGCCAGCACAACGATCAAGCCGATGGGCAGGATCGGCGCGCTGCGTTTCTGGCGGAATAAATGCGAACGGTGTTTGCCGGAGTCGTATTTCATTTTGTGATTTGTTTCAACCCGGACACCTTGCCTGGAGGAACCAGCGCCATTACAGCCATTCCAATCTAGGGTAGATTTTGCACCGTATAAATCAATTTAGCATTATAGCCTTCCGCACGGAAAACGAACTTGTCGGTGGTGTAGATTCCCTGTGGACAGCTCCCGCTTTGAATGGCCAGATTGACTTGACCGGCCAGATAGTTCGCATCGTTGATTTGCGTCTGGTCCATTGGACCCAGTTTGCATTCCTGCGCAGCAGGGGCGTTCGCCGCATTTTGTACGAAATAGTCCACACCTTTGACTGTGGCGACCATGCGCATGATGTCCATTTTGTCGAATAAAGGCGAATAGGCCGGATACATGTAACGCGGCCGATAAATTAAGTCAACATCCAGAATCGCTTGCAGCGGTTCCCCATAAGGGTTTTTGTAAACATCCAATGCGGTTTCGCTCATTGGGTTCAGCGGCCATTTTCCGAACGGGAGAGCAAAGATATTACCAAGCTTGGCAGTCAAGTCCGGGCGTCCGGCGAGGTTCAGCAGTTGAATTAATTCCTTATCGTTGGCCGCCAATTCCCATGTAACACCGCCCGGCGCTGTCTGGCTGAGGTTGGCGTGTGTGTACGTATGATTGTAAACCAACGCTCCATGGTCCATGCACCAGACAATCGCATTGGCAAGAAGGAGCGGGTTGTTCGGGTCAATGTATGGTTTGTCGCCGAGGTTGGTGAAGAGCGCCCAGGAGAAACCAAAATCAGGATGCTCCTGCGAAAACGCATAAGAAGCTCCCAGTCCCGTTGTCTGATCGATCGTTCCATCCGGATTGAATCGGATTTGGTTTCGATAGAATAAATCATCCATCGTAAAGATGATTGGCCGCTTGCCGGCCGGGACGCGCAAATCACCATCGAGCCAGCGGCTGAGTGGAACCATCACATAGCCGGCTTGATCCAGTCCTTGCAATTCGGAGTTGAAATCATCGAGCCGCACATGTGTTGCGCCGGAAATCCCGTGTTCCTGGAATTGATGATAGGCGAGCACCGGGACGATTGGATCGCTTGACCATACTGTGGCTGATAGATAAAGTGGCTGATCGGTGGGGACAGATGTAGGTGAGGGTATCGGGCTGGGCTTGACCACCGTGACTACAGCCGGAGCCGGGGTGGATGGAAGCGGGCTTGGCAGGGGTTTCGATGTGGGAATGTTCTGTGCGGTGCACGCCAGGATGATAAAGGTTAACGATAGGAGCGAGGGGAACACAAAATACTTTCTTTTCATAGGCGAATCTCTTATCATCTCCTGACAAAGTTGGAACGACTGTTAACTGTGGAGGTTGGAAATATCATCTTTCCAACAGTCCCGGCACAACCGGTAAGAATTGTTTCTTTCTGGAAACCACGCCCGGCGCTTCGCGTGACCCATAATTTAATGGTTAACCGCTTGTCGCTGTTAAAATACTTGCCCGATTGTTCTTTCAGATAGGCGATGGCCTTGGAAATCCAATTACCATCAGTATCTCTGAAAAGATGTAGAGCTTCTTCATGAACTTTCTCCTTCTATGAAAACCAATTTTCCACAGCATTCACATATTTTCTGTGGTTCTATGTTAAGCTGCGGGATGCTTTCATCGCTCTCCAAACTTTCTCGGGCGTTATCGGGTTGTCGTCAATGTTGACTCCGAGAGCATCGAGGATGGCGTTGCCCACGGCTGGCGCCACGCCGTCCATCGGAATTTCCGCCACCGCCTTGACTCCAAAGGGATGGCTCGGCTCGAAGGTCTCCACGAAGATGGTTTCCAGTTCAGGCATCTCGTCTGCCCGGAAGATATGATAGCGATCCAGGTCGCGCTCCAGGGCCTGGCCTTTTTCGTCATAACGCATCTCTTCGCAGACCGCATAACCCAAGGCCTGGGTCATCCCGCCTTCGATCTGTCCCGAGGCGGTCAGCGGGTTGACAATCACACCCGAATCAACCGCCATTACCAACTTATCCACCTTGACCGCGCCGGTTTCACGGTCCACCGTCACTTCGGCAAATTGCGCCGCGAACGGCGGCGGCGACGAATGCGAAACGTAGGAACCGATGCCCATGATCTGTTCCTGTTCATTCTTGTGCAAGGTGTCCAGTGCGATCTCGGCCAGCGATACCGATTTGCCGCTGGGCGCATGGGCCTGTTTATCGAATAATCGAATGCTCGCAGGATCGCTTTCGCCCAGCATCTTCGCCGCGCGGATCTTGATCCTTTCCGCTGCCATCTCTGCGGCTTTGACCGTCGCCGCGCCGGAGATGTAAGTGGTCGAGGAGGCGTACGCGCCTTTATCGAAGGGCGTAAAGTCGGTGTCCGAGGAATAGCACAGGATATCGTCCAGCGGCACGCCCAATACTTCCGCGGCCATTTGTGCCAGCACGGTATCCGAGCCTGTGCCGAGGTCGGTCGCGCCGACCAGGAGATTGAATGAACCGTCGTCGTTCATCTTGATGGACGCGCCGCCCATGTCGAGGTACGGGATCGCCGTCCCTTGCATCACCATCGCAACTCCGATCCCCTTGCGCTTTACGTTTTGTGTTGCATGCCACTCTTCGTTTCCGTATTTCGAATCCCAATCAATGGCGGCCTTGCCCTGCTGGACGCATTGCTCCAGCCCAACGGTGTGGATGATCTCTGGACGCGGCTCGCGGCCCTCATTCCAGGCCGTCGAGAACGGGTGATATTCACCGGCATGGATGGCGTTCTTCAACCGGAACTCGATGGGGTCGAGGTTCAGCGCACGGGCAATTTTTTCCATGTGCCGTTCCAGCGGCCAGTAGCCTTGCGGCACGCCGTAACCGCGGAANNTGTCCGGTGTTGCCGGTCACGGTCAGCGCATGGCAGCCGTATGCGCCCGTGTCGGACAGGGCGTACATTTCATTGGCGGTGATCGTGCCGTCTTTCTTTACGCCCGTTTTCATTTTGACGCGCATCGGGTGGCGCGAGCGCGCCGCGATGAATTCCTCTGCGCGCGTATATTCGTAGATCACGGGCCGTTTCGTTGCGATGGTCAAATGAGCCGCCACATCCTCCATCAGCACTTCCTGCTTTCCGCCAAAGCCTCCGCCGATGCGCGGCTTGATCACGCGGATTCTTTTAACAGGCAGTCCCAGCACGGGCGCCAACATGCGCCGCACATGGAACGGGACTTGCGTGGAGGTGCGGATGACCAGCCGGTCGTCTTCGTCCCAATACGTGACGACCACGTGCGGTTCGATGGAAACTTGCTGCACTTTCGGCACTTCATATTCGGCTTCGAAGATCTGGTCGGCCTCTTTGAAGCCTTTTTCCACATTGCCGATATCAATTCGGATTTCTGCCGCCAGGTTCTTTTCAGGGTGCGAATCGGCAAAGTTCACGTATTCCGGTTCATCGTGGATTCGGATCGCATCCGGGTTCATGGCCTGCCGAGGGTCGAGAATTGCATCCAGCTCTTCATATTCCACTTCGATCAGGCTGAGTGCCTTTTCTGCGATCTCGGCTGTTTCCGCGGCCACGAAAGCCACGCGGTCGCCGACGAAGCGGACTTTGTTGTCCAGCGAAAACGTATCCAGCGGCCCCGGTATCGGATCGGATTGCCCGGCCGTCGAGTACACCACGCGCGGGATGTCCTGCCAGGTCAGCACCGCAGCCACGCCTTCCAGCGCGCGTGCCTTGCTCGCGTCGATCTTCTTGATGCGCGCATGGGCATGCGGTGAATGCAAAACTTTGGCATGTAACAAGCCGCGCATTTCGATATCGGCGGTGAAGGCGGGTTTGCCCTGCACCAGTTTAATGGCATCCACCTTTTTTTCCGGCTTGCCCACCGTCTGCCATTTTTGGGTCTCCGGCGTCAGGACCACTTTAGGCATGGTTAATAAATTGGCGAATTCAGCGCTCGCCGGCCGGGCGGCCTCAGGACCGGCTTCCGGCGGTTGGCCGAAATCCCAGTTGACGGCATTCCAGTTGATGGGTTCATCGCCGCGCATGATCGCCGCGGCGCGCAACACGGCCTGCACCGGCTTCAGATATCCGGTGCAGCGGCACAGCACGCCCGAGATGGCTTCGCGTACTTCGTCTTCGCTTGGGTTTGGATTTTTATCCAGTAATGCTTTCGCCGCCAGGATTTGCGCCGGTGTGCAATATCCGCATTGGATCGCGCCCGATTCGACAAACGCCTGTTGGAGCGGATGTAAACCCTCGGTCTTTCTCCAGCCCTGGTCGGGATGTTCACCGAGCGCCTCGATCGTGACGATATTATGTCCCTCGGCTTGCGCGGCCAGCAGCGATCCCGCGTTGACCGGCTTGCCGTCCAGCAATAGGGTATCGGCGCCGGTCAACCCGTCCTCGTCGCCGAATTTGATCCCGTAGAATCCGAGCCGGCGAATCACGGAGAACAGGGTTTCGCCGGGCGTGATTTCGATCTCATGGTTGGTTGCGTTGATTTTCAATTGGATGTTCATGGTGTTCCTGTATTTCATGGACATGTGATGATGAGGCTGGGGCGGCTGTTGGGTGGTCCGGCCACCGGATTAAACACAATTTTATCAGGGTATGGGATCGGCTGCTGTCCACAGTCCGCAATCAGCGGCTTGATGGGCAGGGCGAAGTCAACGATGACCGCCTCGGTGGTGGGAGCATGGAGCAGGAGCCGGATTTGCTCTTGAAGTCCCTTCCACTGCGGCATGGGGTGCAGGTTGCCCTGCCCGCTGATTTCGGACATGGGCATTTCGTTGAAGTAGGGTGTCTTCCCGGCGTACAAGCCAAGATAGTTGTTATCCAACAGCAGAACGTCCCCGTGATAACTTTCTATTTTGGCGACCAGCGCGTCGCCTGCAGCCCGGTCCTGAGGTGTTGGGATGGTTTTGGTTTGGAGATAAGCCGGGACCAGCAAGCCAAATTGCACCGACAATAGTAGCCATTCAAGGATAATCAGCCCCGGCCGGATTTTGAGTTCGATCAACCAGCCTGCTTCCAGTCCCACAAGCAGCCCGAGGCCGAGGTAAGCCGGTACGTAGACATTCGGCCCTGAAAAGGCGTTCAAGCGGCCAACAATCCCGGTCGCAATCATTGCACCCGCCATGACAATGAAATAGCGGTATGGCCTATCGTTGTATATTTTGCGCGGCGAAACGATGAGGGGCATCAGTCCGGCGATCAAAAAGATAAGAACCGGTGCAAATTCGCTGATCAGCACGCTGATGATCCTGCCAACGCTGAAATCGAAGGCATGCGCGGCCGGAATGGTGAACAGGTAATAATTGATCCAGCCCGCGCTGTTGAGCCACAGGAGGCCGTAAAGAACTATAGTGGATACTGCAAACGAAAGCGTCAGCCAGATGGCGCGCCGTCTGTTGAAAAGCAGGTAATAAAGGATGGCGGCCAGGCCAACAACCAGCGCGCTTTGCTTGGTGAGGAAAGCCAGGGCAAAGACCAGGCCGGAAAGTAAAACCCGATATGTCACACTGAAAGAACGTGGCTGCTGAAGAGTCTCCTGGGTTGGTTCGCGTGCCAGATAAATCCCCAGCATCGAAAGCGCGGCGGCCAGCATGTCAGTGCGGGCAATATCGAACCATTGTCCCGTCAGCATGAAGGTCGCCGCAAAACATCCGGCGCCCAGCAGTGCCGCAACTTTATTATTTGTCTTTTCCTTGACCGCCAGGTAAATGATGGTTGTACACAGCGCGGAGGCTAGGAACGAAACGAACCGCAGCGCGCCGAATCCCAAGCCGGTTAGTTTGGCGATCCCCGCAGATACATAGAAATACACTGGCGGATAGATGAGCGGCACGAAATCCACCGAAGGCGCGGCGTACAAGGCCTTGCCCGCCAGCAAACGGCTGACTTGAACCAGCCCGGCGCCTTCCATCCATTCGAGTGGATATGGATAAAGCATGCGCGCGAAAATGATGAACAGGTCAATTCCAATGAATGCCACACAAAAGGCAATCATCAGCCCTTGGAATATCTTTGACGTGGTAGGTAATGGGCTTGTAGGTTTCATATCCGATTAAATTATAACAATCTAACAAACAACGCACTTACCAGTAGGATGATCCAGGTGTTAAACGATTTTGCCGCCCACTTTAATGGGTTGGGGCAGGCGGCAAAATCATGGGTGTCATAATTCTTCTATCTTATTTTCTTCCAATCCCTGCTGCCAGGGCGGTCACGCCGGTCAATATCAGGCCGATCACTGCCGCGATCAGTCCCTGCAGGATGGATAGGAATCCCATGAACATGCTGGCCATTTCGGGCGTGGTCCAGGTCACCAGTGCGCCGTTGATGGCGTAACTCCATAAGACCGGCAGGGCCAGCAGGTAAAGCACCGTGAGGATGAACGCCAGGGTATTTTCCGCGCCTGCGCGCCGCGTGGACTTGAACCACTTCAGGATGAAGGCCAGCGCCAGCCAGGCCAGGATCAGCGCGATGGCCGCAGTCTCAGCCGTGAACAGGATGATATCCATGGAACTAGCCACCGAACTCAACGAGTAGGTTCTGCCCGCCAGCACCGCATAGCCAAAGTTGAACAGTACGATATACAGGATCGCTCCGCCCAACAGCCAGGCGATCTTGCGGCTGCGCTTCCAAACCAGGATCACGGCTGGAATGAGCGCAAGGATGATTGCCAGCACGAAGCGCGGAATCCGCTCGGCGTTGAGACGGTTCGCTTTTGCCTGATCCATGGCGCGCACCAAATCGGGGACAGACTTGGGATCGGGCTGGAAGGAGGCCGAATATCCAATCGCCTTCTGATAAGCAGTCAACAATTGCAGTTTCTGCGCCGCCAGCGCAGTGTTGATGTTGACCAGTTGTGCGGGCTCGAGATTGAGCATCGCGGTTTGCACCACGCCTTGAGCCGTGGCGGGAATGTTAAGCCCCAATAAAGCCGCAACGGTCGGCGCATCGTCGGCCTGTTGGATGTCGGGATATTGTCCCGCTTTGACTCCCGCACCGGTTAACACGAACGGCTCCAGCAATACGATGGGGTCCTGTCCGCCATGGCCGCCGCGGTCGATCTGTCCGTGGTCGGAGGTGACGAGCACGGTGTCCTGTTTGAGATCCAGCGTGGCGACGATTTGTTTGAGCAGGTCATCGGAGCGCGTCGCCGCCGCGTCCCAGTTCGGTGATTGCGGCCCGCCTTCATGGTGTCCGGCATAATCCACCTGATCTATATGGATCAGGATGAATTGGTAATCACCGCTTTTCAGCCACGGCAGGGCCGCGTTGACCACATCCACATCCGCGGCTTTGTCCTCGCCTTTGGTGTAGAAGCTGGCGTCCACTTCCTGTTGTGGGATAAGTCCCTGGAACCAGAAATAACCGGAGACCGCCGTTTTTAATCCGGCGCGGTGCGCGGCACTGAAGAGATTATCCTGCGTCCACGTGCGCGCCTGTTCGCCGCTATTCGGGTTCATGGCGGGTCCATCGGAAACATCCGGCCATGCGCCGGTCATCAATACCGAATAACCCGGAGCCGAATAAGACGGCGTGCTGCTATGAACGGTGGCCCATGCGCCTTGTGAACGAAGTTGGTTCAGGAACGGCATGACAGCCGTATTATGGGAGGTATCGTCGCGCAGGGCATCGATCAATACGAATACGACTCTGTGAGTCAGCGGCTTTCCGAGCGCCTGGCCCGCGGCGGGCGGGGTATCTTTCAGCGGCGAACGGAGGGCATACAGTGAATCCATCAGGTTGTTTGCCCAGAAATAAGCGCCTATGGCCACGATCAGGCAACCGAGGATGCCGAGAATGAGGAAGCGATTAGTTTTCATGCTGTTGGCTGTCCTTTGTTAATAGAAGTTTCATAGCAAGATTTGTAAAGCATCGAATGCGAAACTCATCCCCCAACGCGCTCGTTGATGGAACCCTTATTTTCGAGTGTCAGCATTTTGATGCGTTTAGTAGGTTGTGGCACTCATCTTCTTTGACCCGTAAGAGAGTGTTTTGAAATTCGTTTTTAACCACAGATAAACGCAGATTATTGATAAAAACCGTATCAAAAAGAATGTTGACCAGTAAGACCTCTTTGACTTTTTAGACCTTCTCCGCGCATCTCTTTGCAAGTGTTGCCGCTACATCCATACGATACTCCGCTGAAGCCCATTCATCGTTGGCTTCATGGAATGCGTTGCGTGCGGCGGCTTCGACCCCTTCGGATTCGGTCCCGTCCATGGCCAGCATCGGCGCCTTGCCGTATCCGCCGACCGCCAGCCGCGTCCGACCGGAGGGCCATTGTGCCAGCGCAACGCACACAATCGGTTTGTCGGCGGGCGTGCGGGAGACATACTCAAAGGCGATTTTTGCGTTCAAAGGAATCGTGATGGAGGTAATCAACCCGCGCGGTCGAAGTGGCAGGAAATCACCGATGTTCAACATTCGATTTTCGAGGTTCGAATATCGAATTTCGATTTTTGCATCCAACGCCAGAAGCATCGCCACGAAAGTTGACCGTCCGTCACAGGCCACAATGGTTCCCGCGGCCGTCCCTGCATTGCGCAGGTTCAGCGGCGCTTCGAGCTTCAAAGCGGACTTTAGCGCGGCAGGAAGGGCTTCGTTTTCAAGCAATTGTTGGAGCGTGGCCGTCGCGCCGATCTCCAGGTTGTTGCCGTTTTTCTTGATGGTGTTCAAGCCAAGCGCTTGGAGATCCACAACCTGGACGGAATCTGCTTGTGAATGGGATAGCAGTGTCCCGCCTCCGAGAGGCAATATATTGGGCTGCGCCAGAAGCTTTAGGGCTTCGTCAAGCGTTTGCGGGCGATGATATGCGGTGATCATGATCTTCTAATCTGTTTGGAAGGTATTGGCAAATTTTAGGGCCTATACTTCTATTATACGGCATGAACCTTCTTTGACCAGTAAGACTGTTTAGACCTCTGAGACCTTTCAGACCTGTAGGACTCGTAAGACCTCTTTGACCTCTCAGACTTGTCCGACTTCTTCGACCTGTCGGACTTTTTAGACCTGTCAGACCTTTTAGACTTGTTCGACTTTTCCGACTAATCCGGATATATCTTCCATCCTAACTCCGGCAGGATCGAATAATCGAAGTGTCCTTCCGGTACATTGATCAGCATGACATTGGCTTCGGCCAGAAGTTCATTCGTTTCCAGGTCATAGATACCGGCCCAGCTTTCCGCCAGCTTACCCCTGATCTTTCCCGCCTTTCCGATGATTTTCAACGGCTTGCCGATCGGCACGTTCTTTCGATAGCGGATATCGAGTTTGCCGGTGAACATGAAGCGCGGATTCAGCGGGTCGCTGCCCATGTGGACGCGTCCGCCGAGTTCATCGAGGATGGCGGCTACGATGCCTCCATGCAGGACTCCCGGGTAGCCCTGAAAGTGTTCCGGCGCCGTGTAGGTCGCTTCGACCACGCCCGGTTCGGTTTCGTAAATGTGCAAATGCAGGCCGACGGGATTTTCGACCCCGCAGATGAAACACATTTTTGAATTGGGCTGCTTGATAGGTTGGTTTGTCATAAGGCTCTCTCTCCCCAATGAATGGCGATCACGCCAAACATCAGGCGTTTGAAATGGACGTTCTTGAAACCGGCGGCGGTCATGCGCTCCGCCAGCTCTTCGGCGTACAAAAATCCTTCCGTTGAATCGGGCAAGTATTGATAAGCATCACCTGTGCCGGAGATCAACCTTCCGAGCAGTGGGATGATGATGTGCATGTGGATCCAGATGAAAGGCGTCAGCAGGTTTTTCTTCGGACGCGTGGTATCCAGGATCACGATCCTGCCGCCGGGCTTCAGGGCGCGCTGTTGTTCCTGCAAGGTGCGCTTGACATCCGTGACATTGCGCATCAAAAAGCCGGAAACAACCGCGTCGAAGGTCCCGGCCCTGAATGGCAGGTTCAACGCGTCGGCGGCGGAATAGGGTGGGTCGCCGGTTTTGCGTCCGGCGCGCATCATTTCGAGCGTGAAATCTGCGGCGGTGATATGCGCTTTTGGATTCTGTTTGAAAGCTTGGCGCCCCAGGTCGCCGGTGCCTGCCCCGAGGTCGAGCAGGGCAGACGATGGTTTGATCTGCGCCAGCCTGATGACTTCCTTTCGCCAGCGGACATCCTGCCCGCCGGTCATCAGGCGGTTCATGAAGTCGTAGCGGTGAGCGATGCGCGTGAACATGCCTTGGACATACCGCGCTCGTTCCGTTCCATTAAGATTTGTCATTGACATCTCGATAATATGAGTTCCTGCCGCCCTATTATAAACGCATGATTACATGGCTGGCCTGGCTTTCCCTGCCGTTGGCGTGTTCATCCACTCGCACGGTTCTCAGCCGGCGCGGCCCGCCCTTGAATGCCGCCCTGGTTGGAACGGGGCAAGCGGTACTGGCCTACAGCCTTTTGTTTTTCATCGGCATCATTTTATCTCTTGCAAAATTCCTATAGTGTAAGAGCGACGATCCGAAAATTAGGAATCTTATTCCCTTCGTGTACTTCGCGAAGCACACAAGGCGTTGGTGTACTTCGTGTTTAAGCTTTTTATTTCAGAGTAGGATTCCAAATAATCCTTTATTTTATAAACCCACCAGAAAAATAAGATCATTGACATTCGTTCCGGTGTAGCCGCATTGGATTAGATCGTTCAGCGGACGGAAGAAATTGTAGGCGTTGTTGCGCGCCAAATGATCAGCCGCCGATATTCCCAGGCTCTCGGCTCTCTGGCGTGTAGCTCCGTTCGCTACTGCACCCGCCGCCTCGGTGGGGCCATCATCGCCGTCTGTGGCCAGTGAGATCAGCAGGATTTTATCTGTGCCGCTTAGTTCATCCACAGCGGCCAGCGCCAATTCCTGATTCCTGCCCCCTTTGCCGTTGCCTTGCAGCGTCACGGTTGTTTCCCCTCCGGCGATCAAGCAAAAGGGTTTGTGCTTCTTCCTTCTTTCTTCTTTCAACCTTTTTGCCATTCTCAATCCCGCTTCCCTGGCTTCACCTTGAACTTGTAAATCCAGTATTCTCGAATCAAATCCTTCGCTAACAGCTCTCTGCTGCGCGGCCTGTGCCGCCGTGCGTATATCGCCGACGATGAAATTTTGCACGCGGTTTCCAGACGAAGGATCAACGGTCAATCCGGATGCAATCGTTTCCAGTGAATTGCCGATCACATCCGAAAGGATCAAACCGATGGCCTTTGCTTTTGTGGCGCGTGCCAGTCCTCCGCCTTTGATGTGATCCATTTGACAACGCATCCTGTTGAGCTCATGGATGGCCGCACCGTTTGCAAGGAGCTTTGCGGTTTGGGCTTGAATATCTTCCAGTGAGTTTCCCTCTTTCGGTGCCGTGACCAGTGCCGAGCCGCCGCCGGATATTAGGCAAATGAGTAGGTCATCTTCGTTAAGTTGCGCGACAAAATCCAAGGCCGCTTTTCCCGCCCGCAGACTTCGCTCGTCCGGTATGGGATGCCCGCCTTCCATCACGATTATGGCTGACTGCCCTGAGCAAAGTCCACGCGTGTGTTTAGTGATCACCAATCCTTCGCTGAATTCATCGAAGAATTCGGATGCGGCTTGCGTCATCGCTTCAGCCGCTTTGCCGATTCCCAATAGGAAGACGCGCTCATGCTTCGGCAATTCTGTCGTTTGCAGATGCTCCCGCACCAGCCTGCCCGGTTCCACTGCCCCGATGGCCGCGGCCAGAATGCGCGCCACGCGCTCATCGGTGAGGCTATAGCTCATAAAGCGATTAGCATCCATAGTCCCAAAGTTCTTCCTTCGTGTACTTTGTGTCCTTCGTGTTTCGTCTTTTGCTTCTTTATTCGAGACTTCAAGTATACTTTGCACATGCCAAAACCTAAAGTCTTTGTGACCCGCTTGATCCCCGCCAAAGGCCTGGACTTGATCCGCGAGTTCTGCGATGCGGATGTCTGGCCGGACGAGCTTCCGCCTTCGTATGAAGAGATCCTCCGCCGTGTTCGTGATGTGGAGGGTCTGGTTTCCCTGCTGACCGATAAAATAGATGCCGGCCTGATGGATGCCGGGCCGCGCTTGAAAGTCCTCAGTAACATGGCGGTGGGCGTGGATAATGTGGATGTACCTGCCGCAACGGCGCGCAAACTTCCGGTCGGCAATACGCCCGGCGTCCTGACGGATGCGACCGCTGACCAAACCTTTGCGTTATTGCTTGCCTCCGCACGCCGCGTGGTGGAAGGGGAGAAGTATGTGCGTTCCGGGTTGTGGGTTACATGGGGGCCCCAGCTTTTGCTCGGTGCGGATTTCGTGGGCGCGACGCTCGGTATCGTTGGCTTTGGCAGGATCGGTCAGGCAGTGGCTAAGCGTGCCCAGGGCTTTGACCTGCGCGTGATCTATCATGACCCGGCGGCACAACCGGCTTTTGGTGCTTCACCGGTTGATCTCGATACCTTGTTACACGAATCGGATTTCGTATCTGTGCATGTCCCGCTGACCTCCGCCACGCATCATTTGGTGAACCCCGCATTTTTAGCGAAGATGAAACCGAATGCCATTTTGGTCAACACTTCCCGCGGCGGTGTGCTGGATCAGTCCGCCCTATATGATGCCTTAAAGTCAAAACAAATCTTTGCCGCCGCCCTGGATGTCACCGACCCCGAACCCTTGCCGTCCACTCATCCACTGCTCGAGTTGGAGAATTGCCTGATCGTCCCGCATTTGGGCAGCGCCAGCAAGCATACGCGTGACATGATGTCCTTCCTCGCCGCGCAGAACTTGATCGCAGGATTGAAGGGTGAGCGCTTGCCGAATTGTGTCAATCCGGAAGTGTACAAGTCTTAATAGTCTCACAAGTCTTACAAGCCGAACATTACAGCGCAATGTCAGATAACTTTCTTCTTCTTCTCCCCTCCCCGCTTGTTGGGGAGGGNNGGGGATCATTCCTCGCCCGAACGAAGACAACAACCTTGCGCTGTAATAATGGGTCTGAGAGAGTGTCTAGAAATTCGAATTCACCGGAGACACCTGCACTTGCGCCAGGTGCAAGTGTAAACGGAGATGAACAAGGATTTTGGGCCGCTTTCGTTCTTGAAAAAAAGTTTTTCGGTGTTGATCGGACTCAATCAACGTTTATCCTCGTTCATCTCTGGTTAAATCTTGGTTTTCAAAACACTGTTTCAGACTTTTAAGACTTGTTAGACCTTTTGCCCAAACGTATCGATTAGCAACTTGAAATTCCCTCCGACCGGATACAGGATCGGACAAGTACAGCCGCGCTTCTGGTATTCTTTCACTTTGGCACGCGCTTCCTCCGGCGTGCCGGAGGCGGTAATTCGGTACACTAAATCGTCCGGGACAAGGTGTTTGGCTTTGTTGATCTGTTCTTTGGTGGCGGGCCAGCCGAGGGTGGACTGAATCTCTTGGATCACTTCCTGCGATACCCCCGAGGCCTTGGCGATGTGAGGCTGCTGCGCCAGGTACTGGCAGAGCAATTCCTTGGTATATTCGATGGCCTTGTCGTGATCCGGGTCCACCGAGCAGACGATCAACTGGGGACGGTCGAAGTCTTCCATCTTGCGGCCCGACTTCTTCAAACCTTTATCGAGCAGTTCCAGGGCCTTGTCGTTATATTCGGGTGGGACGCAATAGTTCATCACCACGCCGTCTGCGATTTCACCGGTCAGTTCCATCATCTGGTCGCCGGTCGCGCCGATCATGATCGGGATGTTGCGCGGCTCCCGCCGCCCGTGAACGACATCCAACTCAATGCCTTCCACGTTGTGGAATTCTCCGTGAAACGTGACGCGCTCCATGTTCAAAAGGCGGCGCATCACATCCACTGTCTCGCGCATGGCGAGTGTCGCCTTGGTTCGTTTGATGCCCACGCTGCTTGCCAGCGGATCCCACCACGCGCCGATCCCGCAGATGATGCG
>PMLN01000265.1:2289-10613 GCA_003158885.1 Anaerolineae bacterium | reverse complement strand
AGCCAGAGAGCATCGATACGAGCGCCAGGCTCAGGGCGAGGAATTTTACGAAGTCCGGTTTCATTTTATCTCCCAGCGAGGATGTTCAATAGGGTTGATGTAATTTTACTCCTGATGAGATGAGAGCAGGATGAAAGCGGAAGAATGGATCAGAATCCATTGCACAGCGGCCAAAGGTAATGGATTGAATGAAAAAGCCGACCCAGTAAAGGTCGGCTTCATTCTTGCTTAAGGCTCTTCTTTGCGCCCTTCGCATCATCACCCCTCCCTAAATATCGACGATCCNNTCGCGAAGCACGCCGGAGGCGATCGGGGAGGGGCCCATGACCCATGATCTATTACACCATTCACCATTTCCCCATTAATCGCCAACGCGGAGTATTCCCCTCTCATTACTCCGCGTCCTCCGAATTAAGCATCCAAAACGAGGAACGAATATTCCCGTTTTTACGAGTGAATCTCGTATTCGTTCCTCTTCGTTTCGCATCGAATCCTACGGTAACGTGAACCTCATCAACCGGTTATTCGCCGCATCGCTGACCCAGATGTTCCCCTGGGCGTCAATCGTGATCCCCGCCGCCAGCCCAAACGTGGAGGGCGTCGAACCGTAATCGCCCCAGGTCTGCACCAGGCTGCCGTCCGTCGAATACTCGATCACCCGGAAGCCTTCCGGGTCGGTAATGAACACGTGGCCTTTATTATCCACCGCGATAAAGGGCTTATTATCCAGCGACTGCCCGTACCATGCGGCCACATCCCATTGCTTCAACGGCGAGAAATTCATCCCGTCCGGCGATGGGCTGAAGGTTTGGACGCGCTGGTTCCAGGTATCGGTTACATACACATTGCCGCTGGCATCCACCGTGACGCCCACCGGCTCATCGAATTGACCCGCCTCCATGCCGTCCGAACCGAACTGGGTTAGGAAGTTGCCGTCCGCGTCGAAGACCACGATGCGCTTGTTGCCCGTATCGGCCACATAAACACGGCCTTTGGCATCCACCGCAAGCCCGCGCGGCCCGTAAAAGACATCGGCCTGGCCGGCTTGCCCGGTTGTCCACATCTTGATGAACTGCCCATTCGCCGTGAACTTCTGGATGCGGTTGTTCCAGGTATCCGTCACGTAGACCGAGCCGTCCGGGCCGACCGCCACGCCCCAGGGTTCATTGAACGTGGATGGAGCCGCGGCCGGATTCGGGTGGCTGGCATCATTCCCGCTGCTCTTGCCCCAGGCATTGATCAAAGCCCCGCTTGAGTCGAAGTGCAGGATGCGGTTGTTGCGTGAGTCGGCCACATACAGGCTGCCATCGGGCGCAGCGGCTAGGGCGCGCGGTGCGTTCATCGGCGGGTTAAGTTTCGACGAGTCGATGATCTGGCTGGCATTCAAGGTGACCGTCTTGCCCTGATAGGGATCCGCCGCCGCGGCCTGCTGGCTGGGGGTGATGCCATATTTCCACATCTGCTCAGCCACATCCTTGCGGATATACATGCGCATTTGAGCTGACGGCTGCCAGGTGGCCAGGGTCAGATTCTGGTTGTTGGTGGCCGCCGCGTATTTGGTGTAGTCGCGGTTGAACCAGATATCAAAGATGCCTTGGCGAATCTGCGAATTGGTTAGCGCCGTGCAGATGCGCGAGTAATCCCTGGATTTGAATATTTTAAAGAAGCCAAGCAATCCCTGGCAGGAATAATCGGGCGGCAGAGCAACCTTTGGATCGCGGCTGGTGACGAGATCGAAGTAATCCTGGTTGGGCCACCACATGCGGATGTAATCGATCCGATAATAATCGGAACCGAGAGCGGATTCGATCTTGCCGAAGTTCTTCGCATCCACGATGACGACGGCGGAATCGCGCAGGCTGCGGGTCGGCTGATCGAAGGAATGCTGGTTGGTGAAGTCACGCAGGTACCACGCAAATGGCCATGAGACGCCGGTATCGGGCGCGCTGGCGTCATAGGCAAGGTTGATGCCCATACCGCCGGTGGTGCGCTCCGAGATTTCCGCAGCCTGCCGGATGACATCCTTTACGCCGGTGGATGCATGGGCATACACGAGATACTCGGTGGCATTGTCATAATTAATGTAGGCGGCGCGGAAGGAGGCGCGCACGGTCAGGATGGCAAGCAGGAAGAAGAAGATCAGGGTGAACACGCGCACAATTTGGCGGCCGGCCCAATCCCATAATAGATAAATCACACCGGCCAGGCTGGCCAGGGCGATCAGCGTAGGAAGCAGGAAGGCGGCTGTGCTTTGCAGTTGATCGAGTCCCTTGCCCTGGAACGGAGGCGTATCGCCAAACAGGGATATAACGCTGGAGATGATGCTCGTGAGAAAGACAAAGACTAGGGCCAGGGCAAGCGGAGCCTTGCGCCGCCATAAGCCGGCCCAATCGGTGGTATCAATGAGGTAGCCAAGTCCCCAGCCGGTGAAAAGGATCATCGGCCAAGCCAGGTGAATGGTCAGCCAGGGCATCTTCTCGCCGGCGTAACTAAAGGCGGCGATGCTGACCACGATCCACCACACCAGCAGGGCAAACATGTTGAGAAAATTATCTGAGGACGAATCTGAACTGGTTGCGGTTGCAACCGGTTGTTCTTCGCGTGCCTTGTTTTGGAGGATTAACGCCTGCATGACCGGGCTGTCGGTTGGCATGTTTTGGCCGGATGAGACTTCAACCGGTTGGGCTTCGACTTTATTTTCGTCAACCGTTTGGGACTCGTCAACGACCGGATTCCTGGCTGGCCGGCGCAGGAGGTAAATCAGGCCGACAATGAATGCGAGGATCGAGCCGAGGAAGGGCAGGAACTCGTACATGGGGATTTGAATCAGAAGGTAGTAGTACCAGGGCTGGCTGCCGCGCTGGACNNTCGCTGTTGGTAAAGATCGAGGTGTAGAAAATGGTGAAAGGAACCCAGAAGGCGAGAGCCAGCTTCCACCAATCCCGATCCCAGATCAAGCCGATGGCGATGGAGATGGCAAAGAATACGAGGAGGAAGATGCCGATCACGAGCACATTCTGGGTGGTCAGCGCCTGGACTTCGGGCGCGGTGGTTGGTATGGTGACGTGCAGCCAATTCTTCAGGAACGTGATGGGAAAGGGCGTTAACATGGGCAGAACGAGGGTGCCGACTAGGATGAGCATATCGAACGAGCGCTCGGATTTAACGCCCCGCCAGGTATAGCCGCGGATCAGGAAATATCCAGCCGCGACCATGGCGAGCAGCCCGGCGATAAACAGGATTTCGGCGGGAGTGACACCTGCAGCCGCGCTTTGAACCGGCGCGGCTGCGGAAGGAATTGCGGGGGAGGCTACTTCGGTCGCACCGAGAACCCCGATGTTTCGTCCGGCAATTCCGAGGCCTATGCCGGAGGCAAATAGCATAAGCCCAAGCCCGAGAGCAATGATGAAGGTGAGATAGGAGGAAAGGTCGCTCCAGGCTTTGCGCGTGACCCGCACGATGAAATACAGGGCCAGGAAGAGCAGAAGCATGGCCGCGTACATGAAGGAGGTCTCTTTATCTATAAAGTGAATGACCAGGGAAAGCGCCAACAGATAAAGAAATTTCCGCTCGCCGCTTTCAAAATAACGCAGGATCACAAAGAGCATCAGCACGCCGGAGAAGACGGCGTAGGAATCTTCGCGCACATAGCGCCCGTAGAAGAGCATGAACGGCGAGATGACCATCAGGATGCCTGCGATCAGCCCACCGGTCTTGCCCAGGTAGCGGCGCCAATACCAGGCCATGGCAATGGTGGCAATGCTGAAGAGGGCGGCGGGGATGCGGGCGGTGAAGTCGCTGGCGCCGAAGAGGAAGTAGGAAAGGGCGATCAGGTGGAATTGGAGCGGGCCATGCATCATGGGGTTGTGCTGGTAGCCGCTGCCTTTGTAGAAGAGCCACGAGAAGTAGGTGTGGAGGCTTTCATCGTGACTCATGACGCGCGCGCCGAGGTTGTAGAAGCGCGTGACAAAGGCCACCAGGAGGATGGCTATAAATATGACGATTTCATTGGTGAGGGCGGGCAGGGCTGGGTGAATGGGGCGTTCCAGCCAGGGGATGGGGTTGTTTTCTTTGATCGTTTCGTTGGTCATTGTTACTTTTCTGGTGGAGAAAATTTTCGACATTATAATGTATCTTGATGGGGGTTTCTTAAGGACTTCTCAGAATGGGGGAAAGAAGGATGAAGGGGTGAAGGATGAAAGCTGGAGAAAATATTTCGAAATTAAATCTGTCACAGATGGACGATGACCAGCCAGCCTTTACTACATCTTGCGCTGTCAAAGCCGCTTGCTTAGCACATGGAAGCCGTGCAGCTAAAAGTATGCAAACAGGTGTTGAAATTGTTATGTTGTAAAATGCGCGTAGCCACAACAACATATTTCCCAAAATAAAACATAAAACTACACAGAAAAAGCCAACTGGCCGCAACCCGCCTGGATATCAATGCCGCGCCGCATACGGATGGTGCAAGGGATACCGGCCTGTTCCAATAATTCTTTGAATCTCCACGCACTTTCACGCGTGGTCGCCCGGCCTTGATAGCCATGTGTGGGATTGAGGGGGATGGCGTTGACGTGGCATAACAATCCCTTGAGCCGCGCGGCGAGTTTACGCGCTTCTTCGGGAGTGTCATTGACGCCATGGATCAAAGCCCATTCAAAGGTGATGCGGCGCCCGGTTTGATCTACATAATAGCGGCAGGCCTCCAGCACTTCATCAATGTTGTATTTTTTATTGACCGGTAACATGCTTTGACGCAGCGCATCGTCCGAGGCGTGGAGCGAGATGGCGAGATTGACCTGGCGTTTTTCATCCGCAAATCGTTTGATCTGCGGCACCAACCCGACCGTTGAGACGGTGAAGCGGCGCGCGCCAAAGTGATAGCCATCCGGATCGTTGAGGCGGTCAATGGCGGCCAGGGTGTGATCGTAATTATGGAAGGGTTCACCCATGCCCATCAACACGATATTGGTCACGCTTGAATTTTCTTCATGCAGGAGGCGCGCATAATACATGACCTGCGCCACGATCTCGCCGCTGGTGAGATGGCGCTTGAATCCCATCTGGCCGGTGGCGCAAAAGACACAGCCCATGGCGCAGCCGGCCTGGGTGGAGATGCAGAGGGTGCGGCGAGGTTTGCCCTCACCCCTTCGCCCCTCTCCCGGTGGAAGAGGGGTTGGGGGTGAGGGAACGTCGGCTGGATCACCATATCTCATCAACACAGCTTCGATAAAATGTCCATCGGGCAATTTGAAAAGCGTCTTGCGTGTTTGCTTATCGGAAGAATCAAGATAGCGCACAGGCTCAATGCCAACGAAATCCAATTCATTTGCCATCTTTTCGCGCAGAGCTTTGGGAAGATTCGGAAATTGCGAAGCCGATTGATAGAAATGTTGATACAAGCCTGCCCATATTTGTTTGGCGCGATAGGAAGGCTCGCCCCAGGAGGTCATCAATTCGGTAATGGAATTCAGGTCGAGGTTGTAGATCAATGGAGCGGGCATAAGGTTATAAGGTTTGAAGGTTTA
This sequence comes from Anaerolineae bacterium, assembly GCA_003158885.1. Taxonomy (GTDB): domain Bacteria; phylum Chloroflexota; class Anaerolineae; order Anaerolineales; family Villigracilaceae; genus Fen-1038. The sequence continues at coordinate 5,085 of PMLN01000265.1, read as the reverse complement.
AAAGTTAGAAGGTTCAAAAGTTGAAGATTCGCTTTCCTTTTGTACTTTGTGTCCTTCGTGTTTAAGCCTTTTCTTCAGGATAAGATTCCAATTTTACTTGACCAGTTCGGTTAGATCCCTTGCAATCAGGTCGGGTTTGGGATTCCATTGATCCAATTGTTCGAGGCGGCTGACGCCGGAAAGCACCAGGGCGGTGCGCGCCTGCATGGCTTGTCCACCGGCGATATCCGTTTCAAGCCGGTCGCCGATCACCAGGACTTCATCTTTATTCAGGCCCATGCGCTGCGCGGCCAGTTCCAGCATGAACGGCGCGGGCTTGCCGATCACGGTGGCTTTGACATCCGAGGCGGCTTCCAGAGCGGCCAGGATGGAACCTGCGCCCGGCGCCATGCCCTCGGGGGTGGGGAAGGTGAGGTCGGCGTTCGTTGCAAATAAAGGCGCGCCTGCGCGGATATGCAATGTGGCGCGGCGGAGTTTTTGATAGGTGAGCTTGCGGTCAAAGCTGGAGACGACCGCTATGGGAGGCGTTTCATCATCGGGATCGGTGATGGGGGTAAAGCCTTTTTCACGCAGGGCAGTCAGGATACCGTTTTCACCGATGAGGAAAATGAACCGACTCTGTACTTGACCTGCATCCATCTTCGCCGAAGCCGGGGCAGGAAACTTTTGCGCAAGCACATGAGCCAATGACAAGGAAGAGGTGACGATCTGCCACGCTTCGAGGATCACGCCAAAGCCGCACAGTTTGTCGAGATATTCTTCGACGGTTTTGGTGGCGTTGTTGGTAGCGAGGCTGACCTTGAGGCCGCGCGCCTGGATGCGGTCAAAGGCGAAGTGTAAATCACCGATGGGCGAGTCGTCTTTCCAAAGCACGCCATCCATGTCAAGGATCAAGCCGCGGATGGGGGGGGAGAGTTTAGAAAGCATGGGTCAAAAGTCTCACAAGTCTTACAGGTCTCAGAGGTCTGACAAGTCTTAGAAGTCCACCATCGGGACGTTTTGTTATTTAAATTTCTTCAACAAATAATCCAGCACGGGGCCGTCAATCCAACCGGCCTTTGGATCGGCACGCTGTTCAAAATTCTCGTTGCCGATGAAGGAGTCAAATGCCTGGCGGGTGGCATCGTCATATTCACCGTTGACGGGCGTGTAATAGCCAAGCCTCTTCATGATCTTCTGCATTTCCTTGAGAAGTTTGCCTTCGAGTTTTACACGTTCCGATTTGGGACCCTGATCGAAATAAAGGTGATGTAATTCCAATAATTCGCCCAAGCGCGGGATGGGGTTGAGATGATCATCGACGCGATAGTCCATCCAGCGATCATTATGCCCACCGTATCCACCCCTGGGTTTGGCCACGTACAGCGCGGCGGATTGCTTTCCGCGGCGATCGCCGCCGGCGCGGCTGCCCGCTTCGAGCGCGGCAAAGAGGCGCTCCGGCAATTCACCTTTCATATCGAGGAAAGCGTGTTCCATGCCGTTGATCACTTCCGCGCCGGTCAGGATATTTCCCTGAATGGCATACCCCGCACCGTGGACTCCGCCCGCCCATTTCATGCAGGATTTACCGGTGAAGATGGCCGAGCCGCCATTGGCATCCACCAGGCCGACCTGGCGCTGTTCACGCTCATGATCGTGCGCCAGAAGCTTCGATAGGGTTTCCTCTGCAGAAAGCCCACTGGCCATCATTTCAAGTCCGCGCGGGCCAAAGGATGGGTTGGCGAACGATTGGGTGGCCACCGCGCCCGCGTTGGCGCGCGCCCAGGGCACCACGGCGCCGACCGCCGGAAACTTGGAAGCAACTGCAATTCCCCAGGCCTGCGCTTTGATATCGCAGGCCGCAATGGAAAACGTGGATAGATGCAACATGGATTTGATTATAAGCGCAATGCGCGCAAAAAGAATGGGAAAAGAGAATGGTAATGGGTAATGGGTAATGGGTAATCGGGAATAGTTTTGTCAAAGAACGAGGGCAGGCGAGTGCGAAGGGAATTAGAAATGGTAATTGGAAAATGGGTCATGGATCATGGATGACGGTTAATGGAGGATGAAAGCAGGACGGGGAAGCCGCGCAAGACCGCATGGTTGTGCTCCGAAAACTTAAAGAACGAAACGCAAAGCCCGCCAAGACCGCCAAGGTTAATTGGTTTTTCTTTGTGCGCTTTGCGAGCTTGGCGTTGAAAAGATCACAAAATACAGCTTCGCTCTGAATTTGGAGAAGACCATGACACAGAACACGGAGAGCACCGAGTCTTGGACTCTGCACTCTCCGTGATGGATGAAAACGGATCCCGCCGGATTGGGCAGGTAAAAGGGGCAGGTGTAAAACCTGCCCCTACCGGGTTATGCCTTGCTTTTTTGCTGTTCAGCAGTCTCGAGAACCTGATCCACCAGGCCGTATTCCACAGCGGCTTTGGCATCCAGGTAGAAATCCCGATCCGTGTCGCGCTCGATCACTTCCAAGGGCTGTCCGGTATGGCTTGCAAGGATTCCGTTCAGCAGAGCCTTCTGCTTCATGATCTGCCTGGCGGCAATCTCGATATCCGTGGCTTGTCCTTGTGCGCCGCCCAAAGGCTGGTGCATGTGGATGGTGGCATGGGGCAGGGCGTAACGGCGTCCCTTGGTGCCGGCAGTTAATATCACGGTTCCGAATGAAGCGGTCACGCCGACTGCCGTAGTGCTGATCGGATTGGAAATCATCGTCATCGTATCGTAGATGGCAAAGCCGGCAAAAACCTGTCCGCCAGGCGAATTGATGTACATCCGAATTTCTTTTTCAGGGTCCTCATGATTGAG
>PMLN01000265.1:0-2284 GCA_003158885.1 Anaerolineae bacterium | reverse complement strand
CCCGAGGTTTCCACCACCATCGGAACGATGTCATGGTTCTGTAGTACTGAACCATTATTCATATTTAAAATAGTCATTTAAGTAAGCCTCACTTTTTCCGGGTTGATTTCTTTGCAGGTGCTTTACCGGTTGTCTTCTTGGATGCGCCGGACTTCGAACTCTTACCTGCGCTTTTGGAGGAGGATTTCGCTTCCTTCTTCGCCGGGGTCTTTGCAGATTCTTTTTCCTCCGGCTCAGGCTCGACTTCGGCCTCCGCAACCGCTTCGGCCTGCGCAGCCGGTTCTTCAGGCTGCTCTTCGGGCTTGTATTCGCCCGTCGCGATAGCCTTCAAGCGTTCCAGGGTGCGGCGCGTGAGCAAACGGCTGGCGGATTGCATGGCAACCGCCTCCGCCACGCGTTGCTGTCCCTGTTTGCCGCCGCGGATTTTGCTCATGTTGACGCCCTGCCTTTGCATATCCACGAGGGTATTGCTGAACTCCTTGTCGAGGGCATCGTTATCCACTTCGATCTTTTCGCGGCGCGAGATTTCATCCATGATCAGGGAACGTTCAAGGCGCTTCCTGGCGGCCGGCTTGGCTTCCTCTTCGAGGAACTTGGCGGCATCGGTGTTGCGCATTTTGTAATAGGTCTCAAGGTCCATGCTTTGCTGGGCCAGCCGCTGGCGCAGGTCATCCACCACGTGCTCGGCTTCGTGGTTGAGGGTCTGCGCGGCGTATTTGATGGTCGCGCCTTCCTTGATCTTGTCCGTGATCTGGGTGTAATAGTCGTCATCGTATTCGGAGCGTGTGCGGGCTTCGATATCCTTCGTCAGCACAGCCTTCAACGCCTCCAGGTTTTCGTATTGCCCGATCATTTTGGCAAAGTCGTCGTTCAATTCCGGCAGGGTTATGGAACGCACGGTTTTGATGGTCGCTTCGATATCAACGCTCTGGCCGGCCAAGGCTTCATCCGAAAAATCCTGCGGGTAGTCGTGATGGATGGTTTTTGAGTCGCCCGCCTTCAGTCCGAGCAGTTGGTGTGCAAAGCCGGGGAAGGGAAACTCGATTTCGCGATCTTCCGAGCGCGCCATGGTGGCAAAACCGGGGCGCGTCAAATCTTCCTTTTCGGATTTCAGATCCAGGAGGATGTAATCGCCGGATTGTATCTCGCGCTCGACGGCTTCGGTCGTGCCGTACATCTGCTGCAGCTCTTCGAGGGCCTGATCCAATTTCTCCGGGACGGGCGGGGTGAATTCATACGGCAGGCGCACCTTTTGATAGTCGCCCAGGTCCACTTCGGGCATCAGGGGGACCTTGAAGGTGAACTTGGGAAGTTCCTGGCCTTCCACCTTTTCCAGCTTTTCGAGCGTACCGGGGGCGGCGGGGTCGATATCCGCTTCCTTTAACATGGCTGGATAGACATCGTCCACCAGCATGTCAACGGCCTGCTCATAGATGGCTTCATCGCTGTAATGGCGGCGGATGACTTCATAAGGCGCCTTGCCCGGACGGAAGCCGGGGATTTTGCCGCGCTCAGCTAGTTTGCGCGCCGCGCGCCGCCGGGCGGCCTCGAACTGCTCCGCTTCTGCTTCCACAACGACTTGCGCCTGATGGTCTTCAAGAATGGTCTTTTCGAATTTCAAATTATTTCTCCATTATTGCCAAACCCTAAGGGTTTGGGAAACCCTTAGGGTTTCTTAGAATATGGGGACGGAGGGACTTGAACCCTCACGCCTTGCGGCACATGATCCTAAGTCATGCCTGTCTGCCAGTTCCAGCACGTCCCCATGCCTGGAACGCGGCGGTATTATAAAGCAGGGGTGGAGGGGCGTCAATAAAGGATAAACGACGTTAATATTTCGCCTATAAAACAAACCTAGGCGTTCCTGTTGCGATTTAGAGGTATTACGCAATGAGAACGCCCTACAAATGTCACAAAATAGCTTATGAGAAATTATCCGTTCTGAAAACGAACCTATCCTTTTGACTATATCCTAATACTCTCGCCACATAATGGAGGCAATTGCTGAGCGAGGTAATTCTATAACTGGTTGTGATGCTTCTTGAATGTTTCCAAAACGGACTACAACCCAACTATCAGAAATTGATATGATAGTTAATTCTCGCGAAGGTATTACCTGAACATCTTTCTTATATAATATGTCTGTGAGTTTTTCCAATAAATCGGGAGATATATCTTTACGAATTAAATCTAATCTAGCAATTCGACCTTTTCCGCCCCCGAACGAATATGGAATAAATTCATATACTTTGGTTATATATAACTTGACAATGTCAGATTAGGT